>MWDT01000023.1 GCA_002070825.1 Verrucomicrobia bacterium ADurb.Bin122 | reverse complement strand
GGGATGTCCGAATAGGGCGGTAGCGCAGACTTCCCAGTCTGCGGTTCCCCGGATGCAGGCTGGAAGCCTGCGCTACTTTGTTTCCACGCGCGGAAGGTGCCGGCGATCTTTTCGAGGTCGGCGGCGGTGAAGTCGCGCAGCACGCGGTCCTTCATGTAGCCGAGCTGGCGGGCGTCGATGAAGAGGACCTGGCCGGAGCGGTCGCGGTTTTGCCCGCGGGCCTTTTTGTTTTTGGTGAGGAACCAGACGCAGGCGGGAATCTGGGTGTTGGTGAAGAGCTGGCCGGGGAGCGCGAGCATACACTCGACGAGGTCGGCCTCGATGAGGGCCTGGCGGATTTCGCCCTCGCCCTTGGTGTTGGACGACATGGAGCCGTTGGCCAGCAGCAGGGCCATGGAGCCGTGCGGGGCGAGGTGGTGGAGCATGTGCTGCACCCAGGCGAAGTTGGCGTTGCTCTTCGGGGGCACGCCGTACACCCAGCGCGGGTCGCCCTCCAGCCGGCCGTCCCACCACTCGCTGATGTTGAAGGGCGGATTGGCCATCACGAAGTCGGCGCGGAGGTCGGGGTGCTGGTCGTTGAGGAAGGAGTCGGCGGGCTGTTTGCCGAAATTGAAGTCGATGCCGCGGATGGCCATGTTCATCGCGGCGAGGCGCCAGGTGGTGGGGTTGCTCTCCTGGCCGTACACGGAGATCGCGCCGAGCTTGCCGCCGTGGGCCTCGATGAAGGCCTCGCTCTGCACGAAGAAGCCGCCGGAGCCCATGGCGGGGTCGTACACTTTGCCGGAGTAGGGCTCGAGCATCGTGACGATGGCGGAGACGATGCTCTTGGGCGTGTAGTACTGGCCGCCCTTTTTGCCCTCGGCCAAGGCGAACTGGCCGAGGAAGTATTCGTACACGTGGCCGAGGATGTCCTTGGCGTTGAGGCTGGCGTGGCGGAAGGGGATGGAGGAGACGACTTCGCTGATGAGGCCGACGAGCTTGGCGGGCTCGATCTGGAGCTGCATGTAGCGGTTTTTCTCGATGACGCCCTTGAGGCGTGGGTTTTCCTTTTCGACGGCTTCGAGGGCATCGTCGATCAGGCGGGCGGCGGAGCGGAAGGTGTATTTCTCGGTCTTGCCGTTGCGGATCTCGATCTCGGTGTCGGGGGCGAGGGCGGCGTTTTCCTGGATGGTTTTCCAGCGGGCGAGCGGGGGGACCCAGAAGACGTTTTTCTCGGTGAAGTAGTCGCGGTCCTCGAGCTCGTCGTGGAGGGCCTTGGCGTAGGCGGCGTCGGTCTTGTAGTCGGCGCGGTCGAGGAAGTAGGGGCTCTGCGGATCGCGGAAGGCGGCTTCGAGCTCCTCGCGGCGCAGGTCAAAGGCATCGGAGACGTACTTGAGGAAGATGAGGCCGAGGACGGCGTGCTTGTAGACGGCAGCGTCGAGATTGGAGCGGAGGCGGTCGGCGGCGTTCCAGAGCTTTTTATCGAGGTCGTCGAGGAACTGCTGTTCGGCAGAGGTGGAGGAAAGGGCCATGGAAAGGGGCGCGGGAAGGTGGCGAGGCTTGGTTGGCGCCCGTTTGTAAGCGAGGAACCGCCGCCTGCAACGTGAATTACGCGCTTGGCGGGGGGGGCTCGGAAAACGTCAACGATTGGCTTTTGGCCGGCGCGTGAGTTCGCGGAGGCAGTCGTAGCGCAGACTTCCAGTCTGCTCAGGAGTGCAGGCTGGAAGCCTGCGCTACGGTGCTGAAATCGGGCGCGGGGGCCCGGAGCTGTCACTCCGCGGCGGCGGGCGGGAGCGAGACGAAGAAGGTCGAGCCGGCGTTGGGCGTGCTCTCGACGCGGACTTCGCCGCCGTGCGCTTGCACGACGTGTTTGACGATGGCGAGGCCGAGACCGGTACCGCCTTGGTCGCGCGAGCGGGCTTTATCGACGCGGTAAAAACGTTCGAACACGCGGGCCTTGGCTTCCGGTGGAAGGCCGGGGCCGTCGTCCTGCACGGCGAGCTCGATCTTCCCGTTGGAGAGTACGGCGGCGCGCACGGAGGTGTGGCCGCCTTCGCGCCCGTACTTGATGGCATTGTCCATCAGGTTGATCAGGATCTGGTGCAGGCGGTGGCTGTCGGCCTGCACGGCGAGGCTGGCATCGACCTTGTTTTCCAAGGCGCTGTTTTTGGCGGCGGCCTTGGACTGGAGTTCGTCGACGACTTCCTGGACGGCGGCACGCAGCGGCACGGGGCGGAGCTTGAGCTGGAGGCGGCCGGAATCGAGGGACGAAAGGAGGAGCAGGTCGTCGATGAGCAGCGACAGGCGGTTGGCGTGTTTATCGATGATCTCGAGGAAACGGGAACACGCGGCGGGGTCGTGCTGCGCGCCGTCGATGAGCGTCTCGGCGGCGCTTTTGATGAGCGAGAGGGGCGTGCGCAGCTCGTGGCTGACGTTGGCGACGAACTCCTGGCGGACGGACTCCAGGCGGCGCAGGGCGGTGAGATCGTGAAAGACGATGATGGCGCCGTCGCGCTCGCCCGACGGCGTGCGCAGGGAGAGGGCGTTGATCTGGAGGTAGCGCGGCTGTTTGGCGCTCTCGAGGGTGAGCTCGTGGCCGATGATTTCGGGCGATTGGTCGAGCTTGGCGGCGATGGCGGCGACGCCGTGGTGGCGAGTGGCTTCGAGGATGCTCAGGCCGGTGGCGGGGGCGGTGAAGCCGAAGATCTCGCCGGCGGCGCGGTTGGCCAGGCGGATGGCGCCGGTGGGCTGGGTGATGATCACGCCCTCGACCATGCGGTTGAAGAGCGCGATGGTGCGCTCGACCTGCGCCTGCAGCTCGGCGGCGTGCCGGGTGCGCAGCGTTTCCAGCTCGTGCTGGTGGTGGGCGGCGGCGGCGCGGTGGCGCAGAAATGCGCGCAGCCACGCGGCGGTGGCGACAACCAGCAGAGCCAGTGAGAGCGTGAGGGCAAAAACCATGACTCAGGACTCGGCGATGAAGCGGTAGCCGACTCCGCGCACGGTTTCGAGGTACTTGGCGGCGTCGCCGAGCTTCTCGCGCAGGCGGCGCATGTGGGTATCGACCGTGCGGGTGTCGATGGGGCTTTCGTAGCCCCAGACGTCCTGGAGCAGGCGGTCGCGCGACTGCACGCGGCCGCAGCGGCTGGCGAGCACTTCGAGGAGTTTAAACTCGGTGGCGGTGACGGTGACGGGCGTGCCGGCGACGCGCAGCTCGTGGGCGGGCACGTCGATCTCGATCTCGCCGATCTGCATGTGGCCATTGGGCTCGGCGGGGGCGCGGCGGTCGATGAGCTTGCGGATGCGGATGACCAGTTCGCGCGGGCTGAAGGGCTTGACCACGTAGTCGTCGGCGCCGAGCTCGAGTCCGATCACGCGGTCCATTTCGGCGGCGCGTGCGGTGAGCATGATGATGGGGATGCCGGCGGTGGCCGGGGTGCGGCGGAGGATTTTGCAGACCTCCAGGCCGTCGACTTCGGGGAGCATGAGGTCGAGGACGATCAAGTCGGGGCGCTCGGCCTTGGCGATGGCGAGCGCGCGGGCGCCGTCCTGGGCGAGGAGCGTGGTGCAGCCGGCGGCCTTGAGCGAGTAGCTGAGGACTTCGAGTGCGTCGGGCTCGTCGTCAACGAGCAGTATCTTTGCTTTCATGGGCTTTCTTTTCGCTGTGGCGGATATCGACGGCCTCGAGGAGGTACACGACCTGTTCGGCGATGTTGGTGGCGTGGTCGGCGATGCGTTCGAGGCTCTTGGAGATGACCATGAGCTTGAGGCTGCGGGTGATGGTGGCCGGTTTTTCGACCATGAAGCTGGCGAGCTCGCGGTGCACCTGGCGGTTGAGATCGTCGACGGCGGAGTCGCTGGCGACGACCTGGCGGGCCTTGTCGGCGTCGCGGTTGACGAGTGCGGTGATGGCCTCGTGGAGCATCGACATGGCCATCTCGGCCATGCGGGGGAGGTCGACGTAGGCCTTGAGCTGGGGCTCGGTGTTGAGCTCGACGGCGCGGCGGGCGATGGTGACGGCCTCGTCGCCGATGCGTTCGAGGTTGGCGGAGGTCTTCATCGCGATGGTGGTGAAGCGCAGATCGGTGGCGAGGGGCGCCTTGGCGAGCAGGTGGATGGCGAGGTCGTCGATCTCGATTTCGAACTGGTCGAGGATGTTGTCGTCCTCCTCGACTTTTCTGGAGAGAGCGTCGTCGCGCTCGATGAGCGCGCGCATGGCGCGGGCCACGGCGTCTTCGGCGTGGCTGGCCATGGCCAGAAGGTCTTCCTTCAGGCGTGTCATTTCTTCGGCGTAGTGCGTCATATCGGAGAGGGGAATTTTTTAGCCGAAGCGGCCGGAAACGTAGGCCTCGGTCTGGGGGTTCTTGGGATTGGTAAAGATGTCCCGGGTGGATTGAAATTCGATTAGTTTCCCGAGGTAGAAAAAGGCGGTGTAGTCGGAGACGCGCGCGGCCTGCTGCATGTTGTGCGTGACGATGACGATGGTGAAGCGGGCCTTGAGCTCCTGGATGAGATCTTCGACCTTGGCGGTGGCGAGGGGATCGAGGGCGGAGCAGGGCTCGTCCATGAGGATGACGTCGGGCTCGACGGCGATGGTGCGCGCGATGCAGAGGCGTTGCTGCTGGCCGCCGGACAGGCCGAGGCCGCTGTCGTGCAGGCGGTCCTTGACCTCGTCCCAGAGGGCGGCGCCGCGCAGGCTCTTTTCCACGATCTCGTCGAGCTGGGACTTCTGCTTGATGCCGTGCAGGCGCAGGCCGTAGGCGATGTTTTCGTAGATGGATTTCGGGAACGGGTTGGACTTCTGGAAGACCATGCCGACGCGTTTGCGCAGCTCGATGACATCGACGCGTGGGTCGTAGATGTTGATGTCGTCGATGCGGATCTCGCCGCTGCCGATGCGGGCGACGTCGACGAGGTCGTTCATGCGGTTGAGGCAGCGCAGGAGGGTGGTCTTGCCGCAGCCGGACGGGCCGATGAGGGCGGTGACCTGTTTCTCGGGGATGCCGAGGGTGATGTCGAAGAGGGCCTGTTTATCGCCGTAGAAGAAATTGAGCCGGTCGATCTCGACGAAGGCGGGCGGCATGGGCGCGCGTGGGATCGGCGTGGGAGAATCGGCGGGCTTGAGGGTCGCGGTGGACATGTCGGGAGTGGGTTACCAGCGGTATTTTTTGCGCATGCGGGCGCGCAGCAGGATGGCGGCGAGCGCGATGGCGGCGACGGTGAAGAGGAAGACGAAGGCGGTGCCGTACTGGACGTCACTGGTGTAGTCGTTTTGCGGGATCTTCGAGGCGACGACGTAGATGTGGTACGGGAGCGCCATGACGCCTTGGAAGAAGAAGTCGGTCCATTGCTCGACCTGCCAGGGCATCTGATCGCGGACGACGTAGGCGGCGGTGAACATGATCGGCGCGGTCTCGCCGGCGACACGGGCGATGGCGAGCACCGAGGAGGTGAGGATGCCGGGGAGCGCGTAGGGGAGGACGTTGGTGCGGATCGTCTGGAACTTGGTCGCGCCGAGGGCGAGCGAGCCTTCGCGCAGGCCCTTGGGCACGGCGCGAAGGGCCTCCTCGCTGGCGGTGATGATGATCGGCAGGACCATGAAGGCTAGGGTGAACCAGCCGGCGATCAGGGAGACGTTCCAGTCGAAGGCGACGACGAACAGGCCGAAGCCGAACAGGCCAAACACGATCGAGGGCACGCCGGCGAGGTTGGCGATGGACAGGCGCAGGAGGCGGATGAAGGGGCCGTCCTTGGCGTACTCGCTCAGATAGACCGCGCTGCACACGCCGAGGGCCAGCGCGATGACCATCGAGCCGAGCACGAGGAGGACGGTGCCGACGATGTTGGGAAAGATGCCACCGGCGGAGTAGACGTAGGTGCTGACGTGGACGTCGCGCAGCTTCTCCGGGTTGGCGGCCTTGTAGGCGCGGAAGTCGCGGTCGCCCATCTTGACGGTCTGGCCGTCGAGCGTGAATACGTTGAGCGTCTCGGGCGCCTGGGTGAGGAAGGGGACGTTGATGAACGGTGGCGCGGCCTGGAAGACGACGCGTCCGCCTTTCCAGCCGATGTCGATGAAGATGGCGGCGGCGGCGAGGAGCACGCCGTAGGTGGCGACCCGCAGCAGGACGAAGAACGAGGACTCCAATCGTGCGGCCCAGGAGGGCTTGCGCAGGATGGAGCGGCGTGGCGGAAAATAAGAGGACTCGCTCATGGGTCAGCTCTGGGGGAGACGGTAATGGCGCACGATTTTCTGGGCGCCGTAGTTGATGCCGAGGGAGAGCAGGAAAAGCAGGCAGCCGACCATGAAGAGCGCGCGGTAGTGGAGTGAGCCGCGGACGACCTCGCCCATTTCCTGGGCGACGATGCCGGTCATCGTGTGAACGGGTTGGAAGGCGACGCCGAGGCCGGCGGTGAAGTCGGGCACGGCGATGCGGTTGCCGGCGCACAGGAGCACGACCATCGTCTCGCCGATCACGCGACCGAAACCGAGGAGGACGGCGGCGGTGATGCCGGAGAGGGCCGCGGGGAGCGTGATGCGGAGCATCGTCTGCATGCGCGTGGCACCCAGGGCCAGCGAGGCTTCGCGGAGCGCGCGCGGGACGTTTTGCAGCGCATCCTCGGCGAGGGTGAAGATCGTGGGGATGGCCATGAGCGCGAGGAGCGCGGCGGCGGTGAAGGCGTTGAGGCGCTCCTGCATCGGGAAGCCGGGGATCCACGAGAGCCACTCGACTTGGGAAACCTGCCGGAGTGTCTCGCCGAGCACGGCGATGCCGAAGAAGCCGAGCACCACGCTGGGGATCGCGGAGATGAACTCGATATAGGGTTTGATGAGGCGCTGCTCGCCGGGAGGGGCGACCTGGTTGACGTAGAGGGCGGCGCAGATGCCCAGCGGGATCGCGATGGCCAGTGAGATCAGCGAGATGAAGACGGAGCCGAAAAACAGGGGGAGTACGCCGTACCAATCCTGCCAGAAGCTGGCGGTGATCCAGTCGCGGCCGAAGGCAAACGCGTTGAGCGATTCGAAGAACGAGACCGGGCGATCGGCGCGCCAGCGGACAAACTCGCTTTCGCGCTCGGGGATGGATTTGCGGAAATCGCGGAGGGCGTCGGCGAGGTGGCTGAGCTGGCGTGCGATGGCCCGGTCGTCGGCTTGGGGGAGTGCGGCGGCGATTTCGCCGAGCTCGCCGGTGAGGTTGCGGTTGGCCGCCTGGATTTCCGGGAAACGGTTGGTGAGGACGTTGATCTCGGTGGCGTAATCGACCTCCTCGATGACGACCGCGTCGGCCTGGGTCTGGAGCTCGGCGGCGTGTTCGGGCGTGGCGCCGGGGATGCCACTGAGGAGGTTTTGGCGGACCTCGGCCATGTCGTGGCCGACTTTGACGCGCTCCTTCACGGAGGAGGCGTGGTCGATCATCTCGGAGAGGATTTCCTGATGGGTGCCGATGGCGTCGGCGAGGCGGGTGTCGAGGGTGTCGATCGCGTCGAGGCGGGCGGTGATTTCGGCCTGAGGGAGGCCTTGGGCCCGGAGGTGTTCGGACCAGGCGAGTCGGGTCGCGCTGAGCTGGCGGCCGAGGGCGGCGTAGTCCTCGGTCTGGCGGCGGAGGATGTCGACGTACTCGAGGCCGGCGCGGCGGTAGACCTCGAGGTTTTGGCGGTTGCCAGGGATGAAGCCGGCGGCTTCGCGGAAAAGGGTGAAGACGATGAGCAGGAGGACGACGATGGAGATGGCGGCGTTGCCCTCGAAGAAGAGTTTGATCCACCAGTCGCGGTTGCGCCCGAATAGACGGAATTTATGGGGGCCAAGCAGCTGCTTGCGCACGGAGTGGGATGCGGAGGGCGCTTGCGCGGTGTCGGTGGCCATGGATGCGGCGGTAAAGACAAGGAAGGACGGCGATGGAGCGAGGTGGCTTCAACACAAAAGCCGGAGGGCGCAGGGCTGCCGCCACGCTCGCTCGCATCCCGTCCTGAGGCGGGAGGATCGTTTAGTGTTGGACGGCGGGGACGAAGCCGACCTTTTGCACGAGGGCCTGGCCTTCGGCGCCGAGCATGAAGTCGACGAATTCGGCGGTGAGGCCGGAGGGCTCGCCGTTGGTGTAGAAGAAGGTCGGGCGGGCGTACGGGTAGGTCTTGGCCTGGACTGTCTGGTTGGAGGGGAGGACGGCGATCTTGTCCTTGCCGACGATGCCGACGACGCGGATGCCGGGGGCGTGCGTGTAGGCGAGGCCGACGTAGCCGATGCCGTTGGGATTCTTGGCGACCTCGGCGGCGATCTGCTCGTTGCCGGCCATCTTTTGCGAGGAGCTGGCGTAGTCGCGCTTCTTCATGGCGAGTTCCTTCCAGTCCGAGTAGGTGCCCGAGGAGGTGTTGCGCGTATAGATGGAGAACTTGCCGGGATTGCCGCCGACGGCGGTCCAGTCGGTGACGTCGCCGGTGAAGATCTGCTCGACCTGGCGGAGCGTGAGCTCGGTGACCGGGTTGGCTTCGTTGACGATTACGGCCATGCCGTCGTAGGCGACGATCGTGGGCTTCATGGTCACGCCCTTGGCGAGGGCGGCGGAGATCTCGACTGGCTTGGCCCGGCGGGAGGACATGCCGATCTGGGCGGTGCTGTCGGTGATGGCGGCGATGCCAGTGGTGGAGCCCTCGGCGGCGATTTCGAAGGCGACGTCGGGGTGAGTGGTCTTGAACGCTTCAGCGGCCTGGGGGACGAGTTTGGCGCCGAGGGTATCGGAGCCCTTGATGACGAGTTTCTGGCCGTAGGCGGCGCTCACGCACAGGAGCGCGGCGAGGATGGAGAGTAGTTTTTTCATGTGGGTTGAGTGCTGGTTGAGGTTAGAACTTCACGACGAGATCCGCCTGAAGGATCTGCGAATGGTCGAGTTTGGCGACCGTGGGCGTGGTTTTGCCGTCTTTTTGGAACAGGCCGTCCTTGATGGCGGTGGTGTAGAAGTAGCTGAGGTTGAGGCTGGCGAAATCGAGGAGGTTGTAGCTGGCGCCGATCTTGAAGCCTTCCTGGTTGAGGTTGCCGAATCCGAAGTCGGAGTCGCTGGTGTTGGGATCGAGCGCGCCGAGGGCGGAGCGGCGGTAGTCGACCTTGACGCTGTAGTCGCCCTGGGCCTTGCCGGAGCCGTGGTTGTAGCCGACACCGAGGAGCCAGGCGAAGGCTTCCTTGCCGTGCGTGGCGGTGTTGACGTTGTAGACTTGGGAGACGCGGGAGCTGGCGTCGAAGTTGTAGGAGGAGTCGAAGTAAACTTTGATGCCGTTGCCGGAGCCGGCGATGTTGGCGAAATTGTACTCACCGGCGAAGGTGAGCATGGTCAATTTGCTGGAGGTGCCGGCAAACGGGGTCTCGTTGGTCATCGCGGTGCCGAGGTTGGCGTTGGAGTAGGTCGTGAGACCGGGCGCGAGGATGAGGCTGTTTGCACCGAAGAACTTGGTGTACACGAGCTGCTGGGCGAAGAGCCAGGCGTCGTTGCCGGCATCCCCCCAGTTTTTCTCGTCATTGTCCTGCATGATGTTTTGCAGGGCGCGAACCTCGAGCTTGTCCTTGCCGTCGAAGCGGAACGTGTAGGTCTCGGTGAGGCCTTGCGGGTTGATGTCGCCGTCCCAGGCGAGGTCGGTCGTGTAGAGCGGGTTTTTGAACTTACCGAGGGTGAGGTTCAGGTTGTCGTTGTAGGCGTAGCCGACGTAGGCGCGGGCGAGGTAGATGTTATAGTCGTCGTTGCTGTTGGTGAAGGTCTGGTTGCCGGAGTCGGCGGCGTTGGCCGTCTCGAAGGCGAAGCCGGTGGTCCAGCCCTTGGCGAGGACGGCGTCGCCGTTGAGGCGGAAGCGGAAACGCTCGCGGGTGCGTTCGTCGGTGGCCGTCTTGCCGGTGGTCTGCTTGGTCTCCATCTGGTGGCGGATGCGGACATCGCCGGAGAGTTTAAAGGATTGGACGGAGGAGCCGAGGCTGAGTTTGCCGGCGGAAGTCTTGGCGTATTCCTGGGTGAGCTCGGCGCGGAGTTCTTCGGCCTCCTGGTCGGAGACGACGCCTTTCTTTACGAGAAGATCGATGAGAGGACCGGAGTCCTGGGCGAGGGCGGAGGCTGCGGTGAGGGCGAGGCCGCCACAGAGCGCGAGACCGGTTTTCGCAATGTTACGCATGGGTGTGAATTCGTGGTTTGTTGGAGGACCATCCGGCTGGGTGCCGTTTGAGTCGCGCAGACGCTATCAGCCCATTGTTACAATCTGGCGTCGGCCATGTGACATGACGGCAAAAGGAGCCGGCATTTGTCACAATCGCGTCCCCTTGTTGCGTAGGACGGGAAACACAGCGCCCTTGCCAGATGGGCCCGTGCGGCGCTGAGTAGGGACGTCTGCCCTATGACCATCTACGTCCGCCATGGCTACAATCGCGTGCTCGCCGAGGAATTCGAGGCGTTGAAGTACAAGCGCAAGGACCTGGTGAAGGACAAGGTCGAGGCGCACAGTCAGGGCGACCTGCGCGAAAACTTCGGCTTCAAGGCGGCCAAGCAGGCCATCCGCGCCGTCGACCGGAAGATGATGGCGCTGGACCGCTTCGTGGCCAACAACACCTTCATCGAGGTCGATCCCGCCACCTGGTTGACCAAGCCGACCGACACGCTCCAGCTCGGCCACGTGACCACGCTCGAAAAACAGGACGTGGCGACGAAGAAAAAGCACCGGTTCACTTTCCTGATGGCGACGTACGGCGAGACGGCGACCGATCCCGAGACCGGCATCGAGTGCCTGCCGCACAATTCCCCGCTCGGTGCTGTGCTGCTCGGGCTGCGCGTGGCGACGCCGACCAAGGTCCGCCTGCCCGCCGGCGAGGCGATTCTCACGATTCTGTCGATCCGCAACCCCACGCAGGCCGAGCTCGACCGCCTGCTCAAACCGATCACCTTCGACGACGTGCCGGAGGAGTGAGCCCGCGAGCTGGGCGGCGCGATTTGTCGTGCCAGCGTGTGCGCTTACGCCCAGCCGCCAGCCTCGCGCAACGGTTGCAAGTCCGGGTCGGTCTCTGCCTCGGCGCGGTAGCTCGGATCGATTTCGAATGCCAGCGCCAGCCGCCGGCGCGCCTCGGCGAACCGGCCGAGCAGGCTCTCGTAGCACGCGAGATTGAAGTGGAGCAGGGCGCACTCGTCGCCGTGCAGCGGCTCTGCCTTGAGCAACACCTCGCGGGCCTCCTCGGTGCGTTGCAGCTCCCGCAACGCATAGGCCCATGCGATCCAGCCGCGCTCCTGCGCCGGCGCGATCGAGGCCAGTTGGCGCGCGTGCCCGATCACCTCCAGCCAGCGCTGCCGCTCCATGTTGACCTCGACCCACACGGTGACGACCGGCTGCGACGCCTGATCGCGCGGCGCGATTGCGGCGAGTTCCTCCGCGGCCTCGCAGGACAATCCGAGCGCGAGGTAGCCCAGGGCGTAGCTGACGCGATGGGAGGTCGGGATGCGCGGATCCATGGCACGATGGGAAACGCGAAACCTGGCGGAGGCGAGCCCGACTCCTCGCGATCTTGGCCCGGGCCACCCGCCAACCTCGGCGATGGCAGGATAAAACCGCGCATGGCGGAAATACGGCTTGCCCCCGATGGGTGGCCCCCCATGTTCCGCGTCGGCCAGGTGCCATGCATGGGCAGACGCACGAACTCCGCCAGGACCGGAAGGTAGCAACGGTAGTGACGTTCTCCTAGTGCCGTGGAGTGCCTGGCCACTTTTTTTGCCCAGATGGGACGACCGGGAATCTTGGTCGCACGTGAAGTCGGGCTGGATTTTTCCGCGAGGGGGCGTCTGACTACGCGGACATGTCGGCAGGTTACCAAGTCATCGCACGCAAGTGGCGCCCCCAGACGTTTGACGACGTCGTCGGGCAGGATCACGTGGTGCGGACGTTGCGCAACGCAATCGCCCGCCAGCGCATCGCCCACGCCTACCTGTTTGTGGGCCCGCGCGGCACCGGCAAGACCTCGACCGCACGCATTTTTGCCAAGGCGCTCAACTGCACCGGCGGCCCCAAGGCGGACTTCGATCCCGCCGATCCGGCCTGCCAGGCGATTGCCGAAGGCTCCCACCTCGACGTGATCGAGATCGACGGCGCCTCCAACAACGGCGTCGATCAGGTGCGCGACCTGCGCGAGACGGTGCAGTACGCGCCGGCCCAGGGCCGCTACAAGGTCTACATCATCGACGAGGTGCACATGCTCTCGGCGGCGGCGTTTAACGCGCTGCTCAAGACGCTCGAAGAGCCGCCCGAGCACGTGAAGTTCGTCTTTGCGACGACCGATCCGCAGAAGGTGCTGCCGACGATCGTCTCGCGCTGCCAGCGTTTCGACCTGAAGCCGATCCCGCCGGAGTTGATCGTGCAGCGACTGCAAAAGATCGCCGACGACGAAAAGGTGCAGGTGACGCCCGAGGCGCTGGCGTGCATCGCGCGCATGGCGGATGGCGGCATGCGCGACGCGCAGTCGATCTTCGATCAGATGATTTCGTTTTGCGGCACGGCGATTGCCGAGCCGGACGTCCTCGACGTGTACGGTCTGGTGGCCGCCGAGAAGATTGCGGAGCTGGCCGGCGCCCTTGCCACGGGCGACCACGGCAAGATCGTTGCCATCGTCGACGAGTGCGATGCCAACGGCCGCGACCTCGTGCGCCTGTTAAGCGATCTGCAGGCGATGGTGCGCCAGGCGTTGCTGGCGGCGATCGCCAAGGGCGGGCGCACCGAGCAACTCGGCGGCGTGCCGATGACCACCGAACAGATCACTCGCATGCT
>MWDT01000022.1 GCA_002070825.1 Verrucomicrobia bacterium ADurb.Bin122 | reverse complement strand
GCAGGCGGCGATCCAGGTCGGGCGCGAGCAGCTCGTGAGCATCTCGATGGAGGTCGATGCGCTCGATCCGCTCGCCGTGCTCGAGTCCATCTTCGAGCCGGCGGAGAAACACTTTTACGTCGAGCGTCCGTCCGAACATCTCGCGGTCGCCGGAGCCGAGGAAGCGGTGAGCTTCACCGCGAGCGGCCCGGATCGCTTCGCGGCCTGCCAGCGCTTCATCGACGAGACGCTGGCCAACACGCTCGCGGTCGGCGACCAAAGTGCGCCGTTTGCTGGCCCGCATTTTTTCTCCGCGTTTACGTTCGCGCCATCGGTGGAAACGGGCGAACCGTTTCCCGCAGCGCAGGTGTTTGTCCCCCGCTGGCAGGTTGGGTGCCGAGATGGACGCACGACTGCGGTGGCCAATCTCTTGGTTGGCGCGACGACGCCTGTCGCTCCGCTCGCGGAACGCGTCTGGCGGGCGCATGCGAAGTTTCATGCCTTCGACTACGCGGCGCCCACGTTTGCGCCGCTGCCGGAATCGCCGGTGGTCGTGTGCGACGACTCCGCCCAGGCGGCGGCTTACGCCGAGGCCGTTCGGCAGGCGCTGAAGCTGGAGGCTGCATCGGTCTTCACCAAAATCGTGCTGGCTCGGACGCGCGAGCTGCGCACCTCGACGGGACTGCACCCGCTGCGCGTGCTCAACGGGCTTCGCGCGCGTTTTGCCGACTGCTATGCGTTCTCTGTGGCCAATGGCGCGGGGCAGAGCTTCATCGGCGCGAGCCCGGAGCGGCTCCTGCGTGTCGGCGGCGGTGTGATGACGACTGAGGCGCTCGCAGGCTCCGCGCGGCGTGGCGCCACGGCCAGCGAAGATGCGGCGCTGGGTGGCGCGCTGTTGCACAACGAAAAGGACGTGCGTGAGCACCGGCTGGTGCTCGACTCGATCCTGCGTCGGCTGGCCCCGCTAGGGATCGCGCCCGAGTGCACGGCGCGGCCGTCGCTCCTGCGGCTCGCCAATGTGCAACACCTGCATGTGCCGGTGCGGGCCGCGCTGCCGGCCGGTGTTCGATTGCTGGATGTGCTGGCGCGGCTGCACCCGACGCCCGCCGTGGGAGGCACGCCCCGTGAGGCCGCGTTGCCGCACATACGCGAGTTGGAGGGCTTTCCTCGCGGGCTCTATGCCGGCGCGCTCGGCTGGGTGGACGCGCGCGGCGACGGCGAGTTTTTTGTCGGATTGCGCTCGGCCCTGATCGATGGGCCACAGGCGCGACTTTATGCCGGTGCCGGGATCGTGGCCGGTTCGCAGCCAGAGAAGGAACTGGCCGAAACCGATTTAAAGTTCCGCGCGATGCAGGACGGATTGCTCGCCTGACCGAGCGTTTCAGAACATCGCGATGGCTTCGAGGCGACGGCGGTAAAGTGCGCCGATCACCGCCGGAGAGAAACGGCCTTCGATGGTCATCCGGGCTTCGAGGCCGAGACCGTCGCGTAGGGTGCGATCTTCGAAGATGCGTCGCATCCACCAGGCCGCGTGCTCGGTATCGGGCTCGGCCCAGGTCGCGCCTTGCGCATAGGGACCATAGTGGCGTTGCAACGTTTGCAACTGGTAGTGCACGGGGCAGCCGTTGGTTGGGTTGAGGTATTCGGATGTCGCCGACCAGTCGGTGGCGATGACGGGTTTGCCGAGGTACATGCACTCGGCGACCGCCAGCCCGAAACCCTCGGCCCGGTGCAGAGAGATGAAGCAGTCGCAGGCGGCCTGGAGCTGGTAGGTCTGCGCGCGCGAAAGCGTCTCCGTGATGAAGGTGACGTGCGGCAGGTTGGCCACGGCGGCCTGAAGCGCGGCAAAGTCGGCTTCGTTGCCCGCGAGATTGTGGACCTTGATCACGAGGCCTGCGCCGCGCTCGGCGAGGCCGGAGGCGCGAAACGCCGTCAACGCCGCCTGCGGATTCTTGCGAGCCGAGTACGAGTTGAGGTCGTAGAGGAAGAGGAAAAGAAACCGGTCTGCGGGCAGTCCGAACTGGGCGCGGCAATTGCCGTCCGGGCGCGCGAAGGCGATCGGGTGCGGCATCGTAAACACGGGAAGCGGCACCTTCGGGGCAATGGCGTGGCGGACAAACTCGCTGGGGCACCAGATCTCGTGGAAGTAATCGCACGCCGGGATCCAGGCATCGGGAAACTCGGGAAGTTCCCATGCCCAGTAGGCGACGTTGTATTTCCCCTTACGGAAGGCGGCGCCTTGGTGGTGATCGAAATCGTGCGCGGCGGGCGGGTCGATGTGGACGACGTTGACCGGGTAGGGATTGTCGGGCCGGAGACGGGCGGCGTAGGTCTGGTCGCTCTGCGGATTTTTGCAGTGGAGCTTCAGCGGCACGAGCGCCGTCGGCAGCTCTGCGGCATCGGCGGCGCGGACCATGCACCGGGCGCTTTCGCCGATGCCGAGGTCGGCTGCGAGAAAGCCGACGATGTTGAGTCCGATGGGCGTGTGCTTGCGGACAAATGCCGGCGAGAGTTCGGCGTGCCTGTGGGAGAAATCAAAGATGAGTTCGCCCGAGGTGGTTTCGATGCGCTGGAGCCGCAGCTGGCGATTGGCGGTCTGCCGGCGGTAGTGTTGGATGGATGGATTGCCGGTGATGCGTGCGGCCCAGGCCAGGAAATTGGTCCACGTGACGCCGAGCAGGCGGAGCCGGATTGGCTGGCGTTTGGCGAGTACAGCCCGCGAGAGCGTGAGCTCCATCGACCAGTTGCCCGGGCCCGAGGGAATCATGCGGCCCTGGCAACGTTCGCCGACAAAGCACGCCAGACCGGGAAAGGCGGGAACGGTGGTGCCGGCCTCGGGGTGCTGGCGGCATTCGCCGACGAGGCGGATGGACAGGTCGGCGTCTTCCTCCCAGTTCGGGAGATAGATGCGGGCTTCGTCGCGGAGCCAGACCGAGCCTTGGTCGAACTCGTCGTAAAACAGCCCCGCAAATCCGGCGCGAGGGCGCTGGGTACGCGGAGAGATGTTTTCACGATTGGCAGACATGGGGCGATTCAAAGTTGGGCGCCGGGATTGGGCGACGTGAAAAATGCGACGTTCATGTGTCGCAGGCGAAGGTTTCCGAGGGCGCCGCTTCGCAGTTGGGCCGTGCGATGACTTCGGGGTAGGGCTCTGGCGAAAAGGCTTTTTGCCCGTCGGCCAGCAGGTGCCGGTCGCAGACGGCAAAAAGCTCGGCGGCGGTCAACGCCCGCCGCATGTCGATGATGAAGGCGCCATGAGGGTCCACGCTTTGGCCGACGAAGTTGAGGTACTTCTTCATTTTGCTGACGTGAGCGCGCTCGGGGACGCCCTCGGTGCGCGTGGCGTAGAATAGACGTTCCACGTAGTCGCGGACATCGGCGAGCGTGACGCGTGTGACGGGCTGCCCGGCGAACTGCTCGCGACACTGGCGGAAAATCCAGGGATTGCGGATGGCGTGGCGGCCGATCATCACGCCGGCGGCGCCCGTCGTCGCGAGCACGCGTGCGGCTTTGGGTGCCGAGGCGATCTCGCCATTGGCGAGCACGGGGCAGCGGACGCGGGTGACGGCGTGTGCGATGGCGTCGTAGTGAACCTCGCTCCGGTACATTTCTTTCACGGTGCGTCCGTGGACGCTGAGCAGATCGACTTTGTGTCGGGCGACGAGTTCGAGAATCCGGTCGTAGTGCGCGGTGTCGGCAAATCCGATGCGCATCTTGACGGTGAAAAGACCGGGCACGGCGGCACGGAGCGCACCGAGAATCTCATCGATGCGGCCGGGTTCGCGGAGGAGGCCACCGCCCACGTTTTTCTTGTAAACCTTGGGGGCGGGGCAGCCGAGGTTCAGATCGATGCCGGCGATGGGATGGCGCAGGAGGACTTCGATCGTGCGCGCGAGATACGTGACGTTTTCCCCGATGAGCTGGGCGAAGACGGGCCGGCCGGTGTCGTTTTCGTCGATGCTGCGGAGGATGTGCGCCTCCGGGCGGGACTGCGCGTGGACGCGCAGAAACTCGGTGAAGAAGTAGTCGGGGGCTCCGTAATGCGCCATGACGCGCATGAAGGCCAGATCGGTGACATCCTGCATCGGCGCCAAGGCCGTGATGGGCTGTCCCGGAACCAGCGTCGGAGGCAGTCCGGCGTGGGTGTCAGGCTGCATTTCAGCGCTTATCCTCGTCGTCCTCGTCCTTGTCTTCGTCGTCCGAATCGGTGTCCTCGTCGGATTCAGAGTCTGAGTCGGGGATGTCGTCGTCTTCGTCTGGCTGCGGGGCGTTTTCGGCGGCCTGCTGCATGAGGACGCGCTCAAGGATTTCGGTCATGTCCTCGACGGTCGTGAAGACCTTTTGGGCGACGTAAATGGGGCGGCCAGACTGGAGGGCGAGTACGATCGAGTCGCTGGGGCGTGCGTCGATTTCGAGGAGTTTTTTCCCGAGCTCGTTCTCCATCGAGAGCAGTATGCGTGCGAAAAACGTGGCCTCCTCGACGTGGTTGATGAGGACGTGTTCCAATCGCGCGCCGAGGCCGAGCAGAATCTGGCCGATAAGGTCATGCGTGAGCGGGCGTTCTTTTTTCACACCGCTGAGCGCCATCTGGATGGCGCCGCCGACGGCGTGATCGACGTAGATCACGAAAGTTTTGTCTTCGTTGCCAAGGAACACGGCACAGCCGTTGGCGGTGGGCATCACGCCTTTGATCGTGACGGCGACGACGTCGGGATTCATGGGGGAGACGCTTGGCGGGAATGGCGGGAGCGCAAATGCAATTTGCGCCTACTCGAAGCCGAGGATCGAGATGCCCCAAGTGCGGGCCTGCTGGAGGACGGCGGGCTTATCGAGCATGATGACGCGACCGGTTTCGAGCGCGGCGGCGGAGAGTCCGGCGTCGTGCATGGTTTCGAGTGTGCGCAGCCCGAAGCAGGGGACGTCGAAACGGTAATCCTGGTGGGTTTTGACGGTCTTAACGAAGAGCGAGCCGTCGGTTTTAAACCCACCTGCGCGGCGGAGCATCTCGTCGGTGCCTTCAAAGGCTTCGACAGCGAGAACGGTGCCTTTGCGGACGACGCAGCCCTGGCCGATGTCGAGGCGGGCGCACTCACGGGCGATGTGGATGCCGTGGTCGAGGTACTCGCGGTCGATGGGGAAACTGCGCCCGGTCATGCAGCCGGCCGTGGCCATTTGCTCGTCGAGAAATGCGCGGGCATCGAGCATGCGAATGCCGATCTGCTCGATTTCGGACGCGATGGCGCCGAAGATGGTCTCGGCATTGCGGCGCTTGAGGGAAAAGAGGATGCGGGCGGCTTTCAGGTCTGGGCGGACGTTGAAGAGTCGTCGCGGCGTGATCTGCCCGGCCATGAGGGCGTAGCCAGCGTCGAATTGTTTGAGCGACTTCAGCATTTTGCCGAGTTGGCCCACGATGATCGTGCGGCGTTCTTCTTCCGGGAAGGACTCGACGAGGTCCGGGCGTGTCTCTTCGGCAAACGCGATGAGGCGGATGGGGACACCTGCGCGGCGGATGGCCTGTGCCACCAGGACAGGGTAAAGGCCTTGTCCGGCGATGAGGGCGACCGGGCGGCGGGGATCAAAATCGGCAGGAAGAAACGCGGAGAGCACGCCGGAAGAGAAAATGCGGAAGGCCGAGTGGGAAAGGAGAAAACGTGCGGCGTGGATCAGCCGTGGGTGCCGTAGTATTTCTTGTAGCTCCGATAGTACCGGTAATTGGAGTAGTACTTGATACGCCTCGGGCTGAGCCCGTTGAGCACGATGCCGAGGACTTCGTTTTTGCCACTCAGGAGGAGCTTGGTGTAAAGTTGGATGTGCTTTCGGAGGGCCTTGTTGAAACGGCAGACATACACGATCTCGTCGGTGCGCTCGGCCAGGAGCAGCGAATCGGTGACGGCGCCGAGCGGAGGCGAGTCGACGACCACGAGCTCATATTGCTGTTTCAGGCGTTCCAAGAGCTGGGTGAACGCAGGGGTTTCCAACAAGGACGAAGGTGTCTTGGATCGGCCGCCGGAGCAGAGTAGGGAGAGATTTTCACCGAGCGAGATGATGCCGAGGTCGGGATTCTTCTGTGGCTCGACGGACAAGTCGGCCCCCTTTTCAAACCAGGTGATGATGCCGGCCTGGTTCGATTGTTTGAAATGCCGGTGCATCATCGGGCGGCGGAGATCGCAGTCGATCAGCAGAGTCCGGCGCCCATGGCGGGCGAAGCTGGCCGCGAGGTTTGCCGAGACGAGCGTCTTGCCCTCGCCGGGAATGGTGCTGGTGACGAGGATCGATTTTGGGAAATCGAGCTTCGAGTGGATCTTGACGGAGCTGTAGATGCTCAGGAAGGCCTCCAGCCCGGGCGATTGGCGGTGGTCGAGGACCATGCGGTACCGGTCGTCGTCGGGGGTGTCGGCCAGATCGGGGACGATGCCGAGCAGGGTGGTGCCGATGTAGTGCTCCACGTCCCAGGTGCTCTTGATGCGGTCGTCGATGAAGTTCAGGCCGATGGCGACGGCGAGGAAGAGGGCAACAAAGAGGAGGCTGCTGGTTCTGATGATGCGAGCGAGATCCGGAGTGAAGGGGGCGCCGGCAGGGACAGCGCGGTCGAGCGGTTGAAGCGGGAGCTTTTCAAGGCTCTTGGTGGTCGTGGTCTGGTTCAGGCGGTCGAGGATATCGATGTAGTTTTTCTGGGCGACATCGGCCTGGTTTTTGAGGCTGTTGTACTCGCCTCGGAGGTCGCGGAGTTTGAAGAACTCGGTCTCCTGAAGCTGTTTCTCCTGCTCGAAGGTGCGCTCGGAATCGGCGGTTTTGGCGAGGCGGCTTTTGAGGTCGGCGATGGCGAGGGAAACCTGAGTGCGGAGCTGCTCCTGGGCGACGCGCAGCTTGTTCGCGAGTTCGATCATGAGCGGATGCCGTTCGAGGTAGCGCTCGCCGAGGACGGTTTGCGTGCGGGTGAGCTCGGCAATCTGGGCGTTTAGGGCGGGGATTTGGTCGTAGGTGGCGATGGAGGATATCTCAAAAAGGTTACGCCCCTCGGCCTGATAGGTTTCGATCTGCTTGACTTGGGACTCGAGTTCGAGGCGGGCGAGTCGGACTCGCGTGAGCTCGGTGCTGACGGTCTGGAGGCGGGCGTTGACCAGATTGGTGCTTTCGTCGAGCGAGACGAGTTTGTGGACCTCCATGAAGCGTTGGACCTGGAGGGCGGCGGCTTCGGACTCTTTGCGAAGGTCGTCGCTGCGCTTGCGGAGGAAGTCGGTGGCGTATTCGTTTTTGCCCATCGTAGAGTCCATGATCTGCTGCATGAACTGGTCGATGTATCGGTTGGCGATCAACGCCGCGGCTTCGGGGTCCTGATGGTTGACACTGACGCTGATGAGGAAGCTGTTTCGGACGGGGCTGGGGACCATCGAGCCGAGGGCAGCCCCCGCGGAAGGGGGCGTGGCGCCTGGCGAAAGTTTGGTGAGGAAGGGGCGCTGGAGAATCTTCACTTCCTGCGGAGAGAGCGAATTGACGACTCGCTGGCGCAGCTTGTCGCTTTTGAGGATTTCCAGGTAGGTGTTGATATCGAATTCCGACTGAACCTCGGGGCGAGTGACGCCCTCGGTTGCGACAATGCGGTCGGGCTTCTCAAATCGGAGCGTGGCACGGCTCTGGTACAGCGGGGTAGCCCGGGATTGATAGTAGCCGATACCGACGGCGACGAGGAGGGCAATGGGGAGGGCAATCCAGAGGCGCTCGCGCAAAATGATGAGGTAGTCGCGCAGTGTGCGCCGCTCGACGACCTCCTCGTCCTTGCCGGGGGAGTGGTGTGTGGATTTCGCAGAGACGTCGGCCATGGCGGTGTGGGGCGCGGGTTAAATGATGCGTTCGGGGACGTAGACGATGTCGCCGTCTTCGAGCTCAATGGAGCTTTCGCCGGGGTTGGCCTTCGATTTTCCCTTAATGAGGCTCTCGACGTCGACGACGATGGTTTGAGATTTTCCGTCGGGGCCGATGCGGGTGATTTTGACCTCGGTGCCCTTGGCGACATCGGTGAAGCCGCCCGCCTTGGTGACGAGGTCGAGGATGGTCATGGGGCTTTCGATCGGCAGGGGGTAGCGCGCGGGGGCGCGGACTTGGCCCATGATCGTGACTTCGCGAGGGGCATACTCCTCGACGTTCACAGTGACCTGCGGATTTCGGAGGTAGCGGTTATCCTGGTAGGCGGCCTCGATGGTGCGCTCGGCTTCGCTGATCGTTAGGCCTGCGACGCGCACGGATTGGACGAGCTTCAGATTGACGGCGCCGTTGGTGTCCACGCGTGCAATGGTGGAGAGGTCCTCCTCCTGGAAGATCGCGATCCGGAGTTTGTCGGTGTTGGCGATGCGATAGGGCCGGTTTTTTTTGACGGCGTCGTCCGCCGAGCCTGCTCCGTGGGCGCAAAGCAGGGCAGCCAACCAGCAAGTGGTCAGAAGGAGTCGGCGCAGCCAAGCGGAGAGGGTGGGGAATCGCATGGATGGAATCTAGAAGCGTGAATTGAGGGTGAGCGTGAGTGTGCGCCGGATGTAATCGGCGTACTCAAGCGTAGACCAGTTTTGATGCATGCCGTACGAGAGTGTAGCCTTGAAATGCTCGTTGAGCGAGTAATGCAGGCCGGTGCTGCCGCCGAGAAAGTCGTCGCTGCGGTTGGCCTGGAGCAGCCGGTCGAAGAAGCGGCTGTGGCCGGCGTAGAGGCTGGCAAAGGTGGAAATCTTGGCGGTGAGCGCGTAGTTGGCCTGGAGGCTGCCCGTGAGCGTGTCGGTGGAGCCGTCGGTCGCCGTGGTGCTGATGTCCTTGGAAATGGTTCCGGCGAAACTGAGCTTCTTGCTAGGCATCCATGTCAATTCGGTGGATGACGCCCAGGATCCGTACGAGTGGCCGTCCTCCTGGCGTTGCTGGTAGCCGATGCGAACGGTGCCCGTGAGCTTGGGGAGAATTTTTCCGGTCAGACCGATGTAGGTGGCGTAGTCGTCACCGCGGAGAAGGCCCGAGGTTTCATCGTGGCGCACCCGGATGCCTGCGAAGAGGTCGCGCTCCGAAGTGTACGCATAGAGCAGGTCGGCGCTCAGCGCGTAGGAATCGATGTCGACGAGGCCGAGGTTGTCGTCGGAGAAATTTTGCCGGGAGAAATCGAGTCCGCCGGAGATGGAGTAGCGGCTGATGACCGGATAGCGGAGCTTGAGCCCGCTGGTGTATTCCCAGGACTCGGTTCGGATGTTGGCGGCGGCGTTGTCGCGGTGATTTCTTGCGACGGAGGTGAGCCAGGAACCGGTCACGCGGCCCTCGGCCTTGGTGAACTCGAGGGATGCGCTTGGGTCGGTGGCATTCTCGTCCTCGTATTTGGCGTAAAAGGAGCTGTCGACGTTGAGCGAGCCGTTGACACCGATAATGCCGGCCTTCCGCTCGTAATCGAGGCCGAGGCTGAGGGTGGTGATGTTGTCGCTTTTGCCGTCCTGGTTGGCCGAGATATTGGAATTCCAGCCGGTGGAGGCGCGGCCTTTGACGAAGAGCCGGTCATGGCCGTCATTAAAACTGATCAGGGCCTGTGCGTTTACTGCCATGCCTGCGATGCAGGAGGCGGAGAGGAGCGCGTGACGAAACGCAGAAGGGAGAGCCATTATCGAGTGGTCTAGGGATCGGGGCGTGGGCTTCCGGTCGCCTGTCAAAGTCGGGCCGGGCTGATCGTGTAATCGGATGGAATCTCGGCTGGGGTGATGGGCGTCGCGATGATCTCACCCTGATCGCCGGTGTCGAAGTAAACGGTCCGGCGGGCCATGCAGGCGGTGGTTGCCTGCTCGTCTGCGAGGGGCGCTTCCGCTTCCGGAATGGGTTGGACTGTGATCGGATTGGCTTTGCCGGGCTCGCCGGGAACGATGATCGCCTGCTGTCCGGCTTTGAGCACCTGCCCCGCTTCGTCGTAATCGCCGCCGCGGAGGGTGATATCGCCCTCGAAGAGGGCGACCTTGGTCTGCCGGTCCTTGACCTCGACGACCATTTTCCCGCCGCGCACGTTGATGGCCGCCAGTGGCGTCACGTACGTCATGACACTGCCGGCGACGAGCCGGCTGGTGCAGAAACTGCACGAGCCGCTGCCGACAAACACGGAGGTTTGCGAAACGGAGGGCTCGACTTCGAGGTCGGTGCGGTTGGGTAGAAAGGGCTCCTGGACGAAGCGGCGGATCTCAAGCCGGGAGTTGGCCGCGCAGAACAGGCCGGTCCCGTTGGAGAGCACGAAGGCGCCCGTCGATTCAGCGTCGGTCTCGATGATCGATGCATTGGCATCGTAAACCGACTTGGTCGAAATCGGCTCGATTTTGTCGCCGGTGGTGATGGTTGCCTGGCCGACGGCCTCCACCACGTAGAGCTTGCTCGTCGGGCTCTTGGTAGCCTCCGACCCCGTCGCGGCAAAGGAGGGGAGCGCGATGGCGAACATGGCGCCGAAGGCCATGGCGTAAAGACGGCGGAGGGGGAGAGCGTACATGGGTTTTAGGGGAACGGCCACAGCCTACGCGGGGCGCAGGCCGTGGCCAAGTGCCGGAATGGTGGCAATTCCCTGCCGATCAGGCCACCACGATGTTGAGAATCTTTCCGGGTACGAAGATCACACGTTTGATCGTTTTACCGGCCAGATGCGGGGCGACCTTCGGACTTTCCTGTGCGATCTTGACTGCCTCGGCTTCGGTCAGGCCGACGGGCACCAGTTGGTCGCCGCGGTGCTTGCCGTTGATTTGGAAGACGATCTTCACCTGATCGCTGGCGAGCTTGGCGGGATCGAACTGCGGCCAGGGCGCCTGCATGATCGACGCTTTCTGCCCGAGGCGTTCCCACAGTTCCTCGGTGATGTGCGGGGCCAGCGGCGCGAGCACCTGGAGGAACGCCAGCACGGTGCGGCGGTTGACCTGCGGGGCTTTTTGCAGCGCGTTGACGAAAATCATCATCTGCGAAACCGACGTGTTGTAGCGCAGGTTTTCGATGTCTTCGCCGACCTTCTTGATCGTCTCGTGGAGGAGCTTTTCGAGCTCGGGCGAGTCAGTCGCGGTGTCGGAAATCTTCGGGTTGACCCCGCCTTCTTCGGTGACGCACTCGCGCCAGATCTTTTGGAGAAAACGGTGCACGCCTTCGATGCCGCGCGGGTTCCAAGGCTTCATGGCCTCCAGCGGCCCGAGGAACATCAGGTAGAGGCGCAGCGTGTCGGTGCCGTAGCTCTTGATGATGTCGTCGGGATTGGCGACGTTGCCACGGCTCTTGGACATCTTTTCGCCGTCCTCGCCGAGGATGATGCCTTGATGAAAGAGTTTCGTGAACGGCTCGTTCGTCGGCACCGCGCCGATGTCGAAGAGCACCTTGTGCCAGAAACGCGCGTAGAGCAGATGCAACACGGCGTGTTCGGCGCCGCCGACGTAGAGATCGGGCACGCCCCAGTAAGCCTGGGCTTCCTTGGAGGCGAGGGCCTGGTCGTTTTTCGGGTCGAGATAGCGCAGGTAGTACCAGCAGGAGCCGGCCCACTGCGGCATGGTGTTGGTCTCGCGGCGGCCGCGCACCCAGTCGTCGCCGGGCTTCGGCTGCGAAGCCGGCACGCTCGCGCCGGTGGCGGGCTGGTACCAGATTTCCAACCACTCGGGCATGCTGGCCAGCGGGCTCTCGCCGGTGCCGGTCGGCTGGTAGCTTTTCACGACGGGCAACTGCAACGGCAGTGCGCTCTCCGGCAGCGGCAGCGCGTAGCGCGTCTCGCCGTTGATCACGCAGGTGACGGCCTGCTCGGGCACCGGCAGGTGCTTCGCCGTAGCGAGTGCGGTGCGGTAGTCGGCTTCGTTGACCCACACGATCGGGAACGGCTCGCCCCAGTAGCGCTGGCGGGAGAAGAGCCAGTCGCGCAGCTTGAACTGCACGGTGCCCTTGCCGCGGCCCTGGGCCGAGAAATGCGCGTCGAGTTGGGTTTTGCCCTCGGCAGAGGCGAGACCGTCGAATTTGCCGGAGTTGACCATCCGGCCGTAGATGCAGAACGGCAGCTCTGGCTCCGGCGTGGCCGGATCGAGCGGCGCGATGACGCGCGGCGTGGGCAGGTCGTATTTCTTGGCAAACGCGTAGTCGCGCTCGTCGTGGGCGGGCACGGCCATGATCGCGCCGGTGCCGTAGCTCGCGAGCACGTAGTCGGCGATCCAGACGGGGATCTTTTGGCCGTTGGCGGGATTGATCGCGTAGCTGCCGGTGAAGACGCCGGTCTTGTCCTTGGCGAGTTCGGTGCGCTCCAGATCGCTCTTGGAGGCGGCGGCCTTGATGTAGGCGTCGACGGCGGCTTTTTGAGCGGGCGTGGTCAGGCGCGGCACGAGCGCGTGCTCGGGGGCGATCACCATGTAGGTGACGCCGAAGATCGTATCGACGCGCGTGGTGAAGATTTTCAGGCGTTCGCCGGGCAGATCGGCGAGGTCAAACTCGACTTCGCTGCCCTCGCTGCGGCCGATCCAGGCCTCCTGCATGCGCTTGGTGGAGTCGGGCCAGTCGAGGCCCTTGAGGTCGGCGAGCAGGCGGTCGGCGTAGGCGGTGATGCGCAGCACCCACTGGCGGAGCGGGCGGCGCTCGACTGGGTGTTTGCCGACTTCGGACAAGCCGTCGATGACCTCTTCGTTGGCCAACACGGTGCCGAGGGCCGGGCACCACCAGACGGGCTTCTCCTCGACGTAGGCGAGGCCGCGGTTGAAAAGCTGGAGCCAGATCCACTGCGTCCAGCGGAAATACTTCGGATCGGTGGTATCGACCTCGCGCTCGAAATCGTAGGACACGCCGACGGACTTGAGCTGGCGGCGGAAGGTGGCGACGTTCTCCTTGGTGACCTCGGCCGGATGGCGGCCGGTTTTGACGGCGTAGTTTTCCGTGGGCAGGCCAAAGGCGTCCCAGCCGATCGGGTAGAGCACATTG
>MWDT01000021.1 GCA_002070825.1 Verrucomicrobia bacterium ADurb.Bin122 | reverse complement strand
CCAGGCGTTTTCCGAGATCGACGACGAGTACCTGCGCGAGCGTGCGAGCGACCTGCGCGATGTCACTCAGCGGGTCCTTCAAAATCTGCTCGGCCAGTCGAGTGCCAATCTCAGCCACCTCATCGACAAGCGCATCGTGATCGCGAACGACGTGACCCCGTCCGACTCGGCGAGCATCGACCGCAGCCAGGCGCTGGCGATCGTGACGGACACCGGGAGCAAGACCAGCCACGCGGTCATTGTTGCCCGGTCCATGAAGATCCCGGCCATCGTCGGCGTGCGCGATCTCACGAAGACGGCGCGCGAGGGCGACTGGGCCATCGTGGATGGCTACGAAGGCATCATCATTCTCAATCCGACCGAGCAGACGCTGTTCCGCTACGGCCAGATCCGGCGCCAGAAAAACTCGTTCGAGCAGCGGGTGCAGTCGTCCACGAACCTGCCCGCAGTGACAACCGATGGGGTGTCCGTCCGTCTCATGGCCAACATCGAGAAGGTCGATGAGGCCGGTCTGGTGAAGGACAACGGGGCGGAGGGGGTGGGCTTGATGCGCACGGAGTATCTCTATCTGAACTCGTCGCGCATCCCCAGCGAGATGGAGCAGTTTGTGGCCTACAAGACCGTGGCCGAGGCGCTGGCGCCACACCCGGTCGTGATCCGGACGCTGGATCTGGGCGGCGACAAGGCCATGGCGGGCAACCCGGATCTTTTCCCGAAGGAGGACAACCCCTTCATGGGGTTTCGAGCGATCCGGTTTTGTCTGGAGCATTCGCAGATATTCAAGGACCAGCTGCGGGCCATCCTGCTCGCCAGCGCCTTTGGCAACATCAAGATCATGCATCCGATGATCAGTGGCAGCGAGGAGCTCGCCCGGGCCAACGCGCTGCTCGATGAGTGCAAGGCCGAGCTGCGCGCCCGCGGGCAGGCCTTCAACGAGTCCATTGAGGTCGGCAGCATGATCGAGATCCCCAGCGCGGCGATCACCTCCGACATCCTCGCGAGGCAGTGCAAATTCTTCAGCGTCGGCACCAACGATCTGATCCAGTACATGATCGCGATCGACCGCGTGAACGACCGCATCGCGCACCTCTACGAGCCGTCGCATCCGGCGGTCGTGCGCATGCTCAAACTGATCGTGGACGAGGCGCACAAGGCCGGAATCCCCGTGGCGGTCTGTGGTGAGATGGCGGGCGATCCCGTCTACACGCCGCTTTTGCTCGGGCTCGGCATTGATGAGCTCAGCATGACGCCTCCGCTTCTTCCCGCCGTCAAATTCCTCGTCCGAGCGATGTCGATGGCCGATGCCCGTGCGCTGGCCACGAAGGCCCTTACGATGGACTCCGCCAAGGACATCTACGCGCTGTGCGATGCGTTTTACCGCGAGCGGGTTTGCGCCGACGAAGCTGTGTAATGGATTCCAGCCCGCGGCCAGCTAGTCGAGCGGGGGCACAAAGCGCTGGTAGAAGGGCAGGTGCCCCCGGTAGCTTGATGCGCCGATCGCGATGGTGAGGCGGCTCACCGGGTCGTAGCAGATCACGTCGAAATTCCCGCCGTAGAAACTGCCGTCGCCACACTGGCCGTATTCGAGAGTGACCTGGCCGTGGATTTCCAGCGGCGGGCGGGTGACTTTGACGCTGATGTCCGACGCCGGTTGCGGCTCCGACTTCTGGTAGGAAAACGAAACTGGCGGGCGATGGGCGATGGCGTAGGCCACGCGTTGATCGAGCCGGTCAACCTCCTGGCTCGTGAGTTGGTCCAGCCCGATGGCGGACGCCTGCTCTGGCGTGCGACGAATGGAAAATGTCTTTGCAAAGCCGACGACGTTGCCCTGCCGGGCGAGCGTGATGTCGCGCTCAATTTGCTCGTCGAGTGCGGCCTGCTGGGTGGCGGAGAGCCTGCCGACTCCGGTCGCGTTTTTCTCTTCCTCCGACAGGGTGGCCGAGAAGCCTGGCCCGGCAGCCCAGGCAGGCGTCGTCAGAATGCTGGCAAGGGCCACGAGGGCGAGAAACCGGAGAAGTCGAATGCGCATAGCGTGTGAGACGGCGTCGTCTGCGGGTGGTTCCCGCCGGCGTGCGAAAGGCCTAAAACAGGCCCCTGCGGATGGCTCCGAACGATTCGCGGGTTTCGATGAGGATCTCCTGCACGCGGGTCGGGGAGAGCGCGTGGCGTTGGACGAAGGGCAGGTCTGGCAGCTCGACGATCTCGTACTGGCGGTCGTGGATGGCGGTGAGGACGCTCGCGGAGGCGGGGAAGAGCGCGGCGACGAAGTGAAGGGCGGAGGCCAGCCATTGGCCCTCGGGGGCGGCATCCGGCGTGTTTTGCCACTCGATGGCCGAGCACATGGGCTCGGCAAATTTCCACGCGCGCAGGAGTCGGGCCCCGGCCGTGGTGTGGGGCATGCCGGCGTTTTCGATCTCCCAAGCTTCAAGGGGAGTGGTGCCGTCCCAGAAGGTGCCACCTCCGAGGTCGTGGATGACCTGGTTGATCGCGAGTCGGCCGATGTAGCGGAGCAGGCCTGCGGTGTAGGCCTCGTCGGGTTCGTGGCCGCGGGTTTCGCGGGCGAGGTTTTCCATGAAGAAGCCCTGGAAAAGGCTTTCCGACCAGGAATCGTCCGCGCCGATTCCGTAGCTGCCGAGATCGCGGGCGGCGATCAGGTGAATGACGGCGAGGTTGAGCAGCCGGATGCTCTCGCGGAATCCGATCTTCTGGACGGCGCGGTCGAGAGAGGCGACACGTTCGCCGATGCCGTAGTAGGCGGTGTTGGAGCCGCGGATGATGTCGGCGGTGAGGGCCGGATCGTTGTTGATGAGGGCGACGATGTCGCCGATTTCCGAGTCGGGATCGCGGAGGAGCCCAAGGGCGCGGCTGAGGATGCGCGGAGCCGGCGAGAGCTTGTCGATCTTGGAGATCGCTTCGGCGAACTGTTCCTTGTCGGGGGCGAGATTCATGGCACGAGGGGTTAGATTTCCAAACCGACACCGGCGGTTTTCTGGCGGCCAGCATAAGTGAGGAGATTGGGGACGTCGAGGATCAGTGCGACATGGCCATCGCCCAGGACGGTGGCCCCGGAGAAGACCTGGATGTGGCGCGTGAGCCAGCCGAGGGATTTGAGGACGGTCTGGTGGTTGCCCAGCACCTCGTCGACGACGATTCCGAGATGGCGGTCTTCGAGCTCGACGATGACGACGCGCTCCAGCTCGGGGTCCGGTCCGGTAAAGCCGAAGAGATCGCGGAGGCGGAGGTAAGGGACGAGTTCGCCGCGGAGCTCGACGACGTTGCGTCCGTTGGCGCGCTGGCGCTGTGCGCGGGTGAGCTCGATGGTCTCCCGTGCGATGGAGAGCGGCATGATGTAGCGGTCGCCATCGACGGAGACCATGAGGCCTTCGATGATGGCGAGGGTGAGCGGCAGGGAGAGGCGTATCTCGGTGCCGCGGCCGGGGGCGCTTTGCAGGTCGATGGAGCCGCGGAGCAGCTCGATGCGCCGCTTAACGACATCCATGCCGACGCCGCGTCCAGACAGTTGGGAGATGGTGTCGGCCGTGGAAAATCCCGGGAGGAAGATCAGCTGGTAGATCTCCTGTCTGGAGGGGGTGGCGGTGGCAGGGAGAAGTCCACGTTCGATGGCTTTGGCGCGAATTTTCTGGGCGTTGAGGCCGCGTCCATCATCGGAGACGACGATCCAGACGCGGTCGCCGCGTTGTTCGGCGGAGAGGCGGAGTGTGCCGCGGCGTGGTTTGCCGGCTGCGAGGCGCTCGTCGGTGGGCTCCAGACCGTGGTCGAGCGAGTTGCGCACGAGGTGCACGAGCGGGTCGTTGAGCTGGTCGAGCATGGTTTTGTCGAGCTCGGTCTCGGCGCCTTCGGTGACGAGCTCCACTTCCTTGCCGAGGTCGCGGCTGAGGTCGCGGACGAGGCGTTTGAATTTATTGAAGGTCTCGCCGATGGGCATCATGCGAACCTGGAGGACGACGTCGCGCAGCTCGGTCGACAGGCGGAGGAGGCCTTCGGAGGCGTTTTGCAGGGCGGGCGGGACCTGGCCAAGGGTATCGCAGGCTGCGGTGACTTGGGACCGCAGGATGACGAGTTCGCCGACAAGGTTGACGAGGCGGTCGATCTTTTCCGAGGCGACGCGGAGAGTGTCGTTGTGCGCGGGGGTACCGGTGGTGGCCGGGCGCGGAGGGGTGGTGGGGGCTGAACTCGCGGCGGTGGATGCGGTGCGACGGATGACAGGGGCGGCGTCGAGGATGAAGACGAAGGCGTCGGCAATGGTGGGTTCGTCGAGTGCGGTCGTCAGCGAGATGCGCCAGTCGCCCGCCTGGGGTGTGGGGCCGGCCGGAGATTGGAGGACGCGGTGTGAGCCGAGCTTTGCGAGGTTGAGCCAGAGGGAGTCGACGAGGCCGGGGGCCGCGAGGCTTTGCGGGGTGAGCTTAAAGTCGATGAGCCATTCGCCGGGGGGCGGCTGTGGAGCGGCGATCGGGCTCGCGATGCCGAGCGGAGCTTCGTCGGCATCGAGTGCGTGGATGTCGAGGTCGCAGTCGTCTTCTACGAACGCGAAGACTTCACGGATGGCACTTTCGTTGCCGGTGGTCGCGAGGTCGATCTGCCAGTGTAAATAGCACTGCTCGGGATCGAGCGCGTCGAGGTCCGGCAGCTCATCGGTCAAGCCGGTGATGTTGGCGGTGCCGAGTGCACGGAGATCGTCGAGGAAGACGCCGGGGTCGGTGCCAGTCTGGAAGAGCTGGCGGTGAGGGCGAAAGTGGATGCGAAAGCGTTTTTCCTGGGCCGCGGTGGTGGGCTGGTTCGTCGTGGCCGTTTTCTGGGGGAGATGCGCGAGGAGGACGTCGAGGTGGGGTTGTGCTTGCGTGAGGATGTCGCGCGCGCGGTCGGTGGTGTCGGCGAGGTAGCGGGTGACGGCGTCGCTGACCTTGAGGGTGCGGTCGATGATGGTGGGGGAGACCTGGACGCGGCCTTCGCGTGCTGCGTTGAAGACGTCTTCGACGTGGTGGAGGAACTGGGAGAGCTCGGGAAACCCACTGGTGGCGCCGGAGCCCTTGAGTGTGTGCATGGCCCGGAAGACGCGGTTGATGGCGTCGGCGTTGGTGGGGGCGGCTTCAAGATCGAGCAGGGCGGCTTCCAGCTCGGCGAGGAGGTCGGAGGCCTCCTGGCGGAAGACCTCGCGGGTGCGGCGCTGGATGTCGTCGAGGTCGATCATACGAGGACTGGCTCGCCGATGGGGCAGACTTTTTTGACGACGGCGATGAATCGTGCGGGGTCAAAGGGTTTGATGATCCAGCCGGTGGCGCCGGCTTTTTTCCCGGCTACCTTTTTATCCTCCTGAGACTCGGTGGTGAGCATGAGGATGGGCGTGAATTTGTAGGCCGGGAGTTCTCGGAGGCGGCCGATGAGGGTGATGCCGTCCATGTTGGGCATGTTGAGGTCGGTGATGACGAGGTCTGCCTTTTGGGTGAGGCAGATGGAGAGGCCCCGGTTGCCATCCTCCGCGGTGAGGACCTGATAGCCGGCGGACTGGAGGGTCATCTTCACGGTTTCACGGATGCTCATCGAGTCATCCACGGTGATCACGGTTTTTGGCATGGCGTTTAGGTGGCGATGGAGGTGATGGGATCTTCGAGGGCGAAGCGTCGGAAGGCTTCCTCCCATGCGGGGGAGCTGGAGCTGGCGTAAACGGTGGAGGCGGACCTGGCTGCGGAGAGGATGATCTGGAGGGCGGCGGCATCGAGGCGTGTCATGCCCGCGGCATTGATGGTGAGGCGCTGGCCGGGGCGGATGGCGGCTTTGAGGGCGTTGTGAAAGGCGCGGGCTTGTTCGATGGTGACTTCGCCGGAGAGGCGGAGTTTGACGTCGAGGCCGGTGGTATCGATTTGGTAACTGCTCATGGGAGTGGGGTGGAAGAGGGAGCGGCTTGGGTGGGCTGGGCACGCCTGGCGATGACGTGGCTCAGTTCGACGATGGATCGGTCGTAAAGCGACTGGATTTCCTCGGGGAGGGTCGCCCATCCGTCAAAGGAGCCTTGGCGAAGGGCATCTAAGGTGGTGGTGCAGTGGACGCTGAATCGGCACCATCCGAGGATGAGGGAGCTGCCTTTGAGGCCGTGGACGACTTCGATGAGCGCGGCGGTGTCTCGGGCGCGACAGGCTTGTTGCAGGCGAGGGTGGCGTTCGCGGTAGTCGTTTTTGAAGGTCCCGAGGAGTTGGTGGATCAGGTCGAGGGCTGAGTTGCGATCAACGGCTTCGAGGATCGCATCGAGTTGTGATTCATCGACCCACATGGGTTCGGATGTCGGAGCGCGGGGGGAGGCCGGCGCGGGCTGGGTGGGGACGCCGGCCTCGAAGAGGCGGGTGATGCACGACTCCAGTTTTTGCGGGAGGACGGGTTTGCTGATGTAGGCATCCATGCCTGCTTCGAGGCAGGCATCGGCATCGCCCGGCATGGCGTTGGCGGTGAGGGCCACGAGTTTGGGCCGCAGGGCGGGATCGGGCTGGCTGCGGAGGATTTCTCGGGCGGCGGTAAATCCATCCATGACGGGCATCTGGACGTCGAGGATCACCAGGTCGAAAAGGCGCTGGCGGAGTTGGGCGAGGGCCTCGGCGCCGTTTTCGACGAGTTGCACCTCGTAGCCGAGGTGGTGAAGCATGACTCGGATGGCTTCGCGGTTGGTGGCAACATCGTCGGCGGCGAGGATGCGCAAGGGGATGCGCGTGGCCAGGGGCGAGGTGCGTTCGGGGGCGGGGGCGTGGGCGACCTGCGCGGATTTTCGGACGAGGCGTTCGAGGTGTGCGGCCAGATCGGCAGGGGCGAATGGGCGAACGAGGGCGGCGCCTTCGTCGTGATGTTCGGCGTGCGGGGTCGCGTGGGCGAGCCAGAGCACCGGGATCGGGGTGCCTTCGCTGGTGGTCCATTCGTCGGTGTGGAGCGGGATTGCATCCTGATCGATGATGGCAAAGTCGCACGGGGGGAGAAATGCGGCCATCGAGGTGGGGAACCGGTGCGGGGGCAGAATGGTTGGATGGACGCTCCAGGCGCGCAGCATGTCCGAGAGAAGGGCGCGGCGGACGGGGTCGGACTCGATGACGAGGGCGCGTTTCCCTGCGAGGCCGGGAGCTCCGTAGCCGATGAATGGCTCCTCGGAGCCCGGGCTTTTCTCGAGGTCGAGGGCGAAGCGAAAGGCGGAGCCTTTGCCCGGCCGGCTGCGCACAGTGATCTCGCTGCCCATGAGGCGGGCGCTTGTCTGGGCGATGCACAGTCCGAGGCCTGCGCCGAGGCTGGGTGTCTGGGCCTTGGGGTCGCTGGGGACGAAGGGTTGAAAGAGTTCTTGGAGGCGGTCGGGGGCGATGCCGATGCCGGTATCGAGGACGGAGAATTGGAGACACAGGCGCCCGCCGGCCAGCTCGCTGGTCTCAAGGTGCAGGTGGACGCGCCCGCGCTCGGTGAATTTGACGGCGTTGGCGAGCAGGTTGAGGAGGATCTGCTGGATGCGCCGGGCGTCGCCGACGACCATCGCGGGTGTGGCGGCGTTGACCCAGTAATCGAGTTTGATGCTGCGGCTGCGGAGCGGGTCGCTCGCCATGCGGAGGGTCGAGAGGATCATCTCCGGGAGCGAAAACGGCTGTTTTTCGAGGGGGACGTCGGGGGCCTGCAGTCCGGTGTACTCGATGATTTCCTCGATGATCCCGAGGAGGTTCTGGCCACCCTGTTGGATGATGCGGGCAGCTTTTTTCGCGTCTGCGGGGATGTCTTGTTCTGCGAGGGTGGCGGCGATGCCGTTGATGGCGTTGAGGGGAGTGCGGAGCTCGTGGCTCATATGCGCCAGGAAGAGGCTCTTTGCGCGGCTGGCCGACTCGGCTTTTTCTTTGGCCACGATGAGTTCGCGCTCCGTTTCTTTGAGAGCCGTGATGTCGGTGGAGATGTTGGCGGTGGCGATGAGGTGGCCGTCCTGATTGAAGACTGGGAATTTATTGGTGAGGATGGTGAGCGCCTGGCCGTTGGCGCAGTGGAGTGTTTCCTCACGGATAAGTTGCTCGCCCGGGCGGAGGCGCTGGGCGTGGCGTTCGTCCTCCATGTAGCTGTGGACGGGTTCCTGATCTTCGTTGAGGCCGAAGATTTCGGCGTCGGTCTTGCCGACGATTTCCTCGGGGGAGGCCTTGCCCATGACTCGGGCGAAGGCCCGGTTGGCGGCGAGCACGCGCAGGTCGAGCCCTTTGATGCAACAGATGTCGCGGGTGTTCTCGAAGAGGGGGGCGAGCCAGGCCAGCGATTGTTCGGTGCGTTTGCGGTCGGTGATGTCCTCCATGATGGCGGCATGGTTGGTGATGTGGCCGCGCTCGTCGCACAGGGGGAGCACGAGGGCCCGGAGGGTGTAGGGCGCGCCGTCTTTGCGGTGGTTGTGGAGTTCGCCCACCCATTTGTGTCCGGCTGAGAGGGTGGCCTGGATGTCTCGCTCGAGGGGGGCGGGCTGGCTGGTGTCTGCGAGCACGGATGGTCTTTTGCCGATGACTTCCAGCGAGGAGTAGCCGCTGCTGGAACAGAACGCCGGGTTTACGTATTCGATGAGGCCGTCGGCGCTGGTGATGATCACCGGGAGCGGGGCTTGCTCGATAAGTTGAGAGAAATGGGCGAGGTGCGGGTGTGTCTGTTCGATCCGGGTGTGATTAGCGGGGGCGCTGGCGGAGTTGTGGGTGGCTGGAGCGTGTCCGTGCAGGTCCCTGGCCGTTCGATGGAGGTGGGTGACCGCGAGTGCGGTTGCGAGAATAATGGTGGCACCGAGTGCCGAGAAAAAGGCCATCGAGATGGGCCGGATTTCCGCTTGAAGAGTGGTGTCGGGCACAATGGCGAAGAGTTTCCATCCTCCGGAGCCCGAGAGCCCATGTTCAGCGGCCAGGGTGGTGACCACAAAGGTGTGTCCGGGCTCTTCGAGGGTGCCCTCGTGCAGGCTGCGGATGGCACCCCAGTGTGAGGTAAATTCGGGGGGGGGCGCTGAATCGGACAAGGGCGGGATGCGACCGCTCAAGTCGACGAGGACGGTGTGTGTGGAGGCGGGAGCGAGGGGGGCGTACTGGACGAGCGCGTTTTGGAGCCGAAGTTGAGTGGCGGGTGCGGCGTCTGCGGGCGCGTGCAGGAGCGGTTGCAATGTCTGGCCGAGCACGTGGAGTCGTTTGCCTTCCTGTTCGACCAGGCGGCGGGCGGAGGCTTTCTCGCTCGTCTGGAGCACGCGGAGTGCCGCGATGGCCAGGCTGGCGGCCAGAACGAGGAGCAAGGCGATGGCAAGGCGACGCAACCAGAGCGCGCCTGGGGACGGGACCGCAGGCTGGAGCGGATGCTCGTTTTCTGGCTGAGGTGGAGGCATGTGCGATGTGCCGGGCTACTCGTGACTGGTGGCCGGTGGGCTCAAGACGATGGACGTCTGGCCCAGATGGCGGTGCACCAGAAGTCGTTGGGTTTCGGCGAGAGATTCGGCGTAGAGTTTCTGAAGTCGGGCAGGGAGGGTATCCCATTCATCGAACCGATGATCCTGTAACTGGAGCCTGATGTCGCGGCAAAGGCTGCCGAGCCCGGCCCAGCCGATGCTTTGGGCGAGGCCCTTGAAGTCGTGGACGATCTCGGAGAGCTCGGCGTGGGCATGCTTGCGGCAGACACGTTGGAGCTTTGCGTGGCGCGCCTCGAAATCGTGGCAAAAGGCGGCGAGAATCTGCGGAAGAATATCCGTGGCGGATTCGCCCAGCGAGGAGATGAGCTCGTCGAGTCGTGGTTCGCTGATCAAGGGCGGGTCCTGATGAATCGTCTTCATGCAAAATGGAAACGGGCTAGAATAACTCGATCCCATCGCCGAGGTCATCGGCGGGGGCTTTCCCAGAGGCGGCTGTGGGTTTTTCCGGGCTGGTATTCCCAGCATCAATCGGTGTGCCGTTGGTCGCGTCAGGGGCAATGGCCGCGACATCGGGCAGTGCGGCGGACTCGTTGTCTTGGGCGGTGTCTGCAATCATGCCCGGCGCGGCTGGGAAGGCTTCAGCCGGGGGCGGGTCGAACAACTCCACATCCTCCGGCGCCCCCAGGGTGGCGGCGGCGCTGCCCGCGGCGAGCGTGGCGAGTGCGGCCTGGTGCGCCATGTTTTCCTGCTGCATGGTGTAACGCTCCTGATGCGCCTCCAGCCGTTCGGCGGCTTCTTCACTGAGAATTTGCGAGCGGGCCTGGGTGATGGCGCTCAGTTGCAGGCAGAATGTCTCGGCCGGTCCAAAGCTTGTTGTGATGAGCGAGGGAAAGCACAGGCGGGCGAGCAGGGCCTTGCAGCTGGCGTGGACGGCGGCGAACTCCTGATTCAGGCGGGCTGCGCTCTGGCGGACGGTCGTGCTGAGGCGGTTGAGTTTTCCGGTGACGACCTGGGCGTTGGCTGCGAGGGCGCTGCGTTCCGTGGAGATGACGCGGAGAAATTCATCGGCCTCGTGCTTGATGCCCTCGAGGTGGCGGAGGGTGTGGTTGAGCTCGCGGGTGAGGTCGTCGGTCAGGGCGGCGTTTGCAGTGGCCACGCGGTTGATTTCCTCGGCGAGTTTGTTGAGCGCTTCGGCATCGGGCATGCGGCAGGCGGCGATCTGGGCGTTGAGGGCGACGAGCCGGACATCATACTCATGCCGGCCGAGGTGTTGGGAGAAGACCTCGACGATTTCGGTGATGCGCGCGACGAGTGCTGTGACTTTCTGGTTGGTCTGGCGGCCCTGGTCGGCGATTTGTGCGAGGGCTTCGACCTCACGGGCGAACATCTCGGCGACGTGAAAGTTGCCAAACGCGGTCTCTGCGACCTCCTCCATTCGTGAGAATTGCCCCATGAGGCCGTCGCCAAGTGCGAGAAGCGAGTGGAGGCTGGAGGTGACTTTTTCGCCTGCGGTTTCGATCTCTTCGCGGGCGGCCACGAGGTGCGTTTGTTGGACGCGGGCGGCATGGTGGAGATAGCCGTGGTCGAGCCGGCGTCGATGCTTGCCACGGCCCTGCGCGAGTTGTCCGTCGGTCATGTGGGTGGTGATGTCGCTGAATCCGGTGGCGACATGTTCGAGCTTCTGGCGGACGATATCCTGGTGCTGGAGTGCAGAGATGATGCGCAGGGAGGTCGGCGTGGTTTGATCGAGCAGGGCGGCAATGCGGAGCCCTTCCTCGTGGCAGGGGGCGAGGGCGGCCTGGAGCGCGTCGAGCTCGCGGTGGATCGCCGAGATGTTGGCATGGGCGCGGCCGTGCAGGGATTGCTCGAGGTGCCTGAGTTGCCTGCGCTCGGTGCCTGTTTCGGCAAGGACGGCTGCGATATGGGCGAAGGCGACACCGACGGTGTCCATGATCTTTTCTGCGGTCTCCTGGACGGCATCGGCCACCGTGAGAAATACGCCTTGCTCCTCTGGGGCGACACGCGCCGCTTCCATGCGAAGACCCATCATGAGGACGCGCAGGGTGATGTTACTATGGGCGAAGTGGCTTTGGGCCGCCTGGGCGTTTTGCAGTCCGGCCTCGACCTGGAGCATCTGCTCCTGCTCAGAAAGGGCGATGCCCATGCTCGAGTGGACGAGGTCGATCGAACTTTTGTAGAGCTGGTAGGCGGCTTCTGAGGCACGCTCCTCGTCGAGGCCTTGCACGACGAGATCGAGGGCGGTGCTTTGTTCGCGCAACTCGGAGAACTTTGCGTTGAGCCGGGATAGCTCGACGGCGAGGGCTGTGAACTCCTCGTCTGACTCGTGTCCGAATCGCAAGAGGGCCTCCTGATGGCTGGCGATGGCGGGTTGCAGGCGGCGGATGCGGAGATCGCCCACCCACGCCGGTCGCCAGGACTTCAGCGACGTCTGCCAGCGCGGCCAGTGGCAGCGCCTGCGGATCTCGCGGGCAAATCGAAGGGCGTTGGGCGTCATCAGGTGCATGGCCGTGGGCTATTCGAGTGGCAGCAGGCGTTGCACCTGTTCGAGGAGGGCCGCGGGCAGGACCGGTTTGAGGAGCACGTGAAATCCGTAGCGTGCCTGCGATTCGAGGGTCTCGGCTTTCTGGGCCTCGGACGTGATGGCCAGGATGGGCAGGCTGGCAAACCCGGGCATGCTGCGCACCCGGGCGAGGAATTCGATACCGTCCATGGTGGGCATCACCATGTCGAGTAGGACGAGGTCGATGGGGCGCTGCTGGAGTACGCGTAACGCTTCGGCGCCGTCGGATACCGCCACGCAATCATAGCCCTTCTGTTTGAGAAAGGTGGTGTGGTAGAGGCGAACGCTCGCAAAGTCGTCTACGACGAGAATGGTTTTCATGGGCGGAGGGGGGCCGGAGCCGGTATGCGGCATTGGTGCAGAAGTGCGGGGCCGATCTGTTCCAGGGGGAGCACCTGTTTTACGCCGCCGAGCTTGATGGCCTCGCCCGGCATCCCGAAGACGACGCAGGTGTGCTCGTCTTGGGCGAAGGTGTAGGCGCCGGCATCGTGCATCTCCTTCATGCCTTGGGCACCGTCGTCGCCCATGCCGGTGAGGATGACGCCGATGGCGTTGGCGCCGGCGTAGCGTGCGGCGGAGCGGAAGAGTACGTCGACGGAGGGGCGGTGCCGGCTGACGAGCGGGCCATCGCGCACCTCGATAAAGTAGCGGTCGTGGGTGCGTTTGATGAGCGTGTGTTTGCCTCCGGGAGCGATCAACGCGTGGCCGGGCAGGACGGGGGCGCCGTCGGTCCCTTCGCTCACCTTGAGGCGGCAGAAGGTATCGAGGTTGGCGGCAAAGGAGCTGGTGAACCCCTCGGGCATGTGCTGCACGATGACGATGCCGGGCGTCTCTGCGGGCAGGCTTCCGAGGAGGGTCGAGATTGCCTCGGTGCCGCCGGTCGAGGCGCCGATGAGGATGATCTTCTCAGTCGCGGCGATGCGTGCGCCGGGCTCGGCCTTGGGCAGGACTGCATCGGCGGTGAGTTTG
>MWDT01000020.1 GCA_002070825.1 Verrucomicrobia bacterium ADurb.Bin122 | reverse complement strand
CGCAGCGTCTTGATCGTCTGCTCGACGAGCGGCCGGCCGTTCTCGCCCGACACGATGAGCGCCGCGCGGATCTGGCCCGACTCGATCATGCCGGCTGCGAGCGTGAGCGCGTTGAGGAAGCCGAGGCAGGCGTTGGACACGTCGAGGATCTGCGCGGTGGCCGGCAGCCCGAGCAAACGGTGGGCAAAGGCGGCGGTCGCGGGTTCCATCATGTCGCGGCAGACGGCCGAATGGATAAAGAGTCCAATCTCGGAGACAGGCACCTGCGAGCGGGCCAGCGCCGCCCTACCCGCGGCGGCGCTTGCCTCGGAGGGGCGCGTACCAGCGGGCCAGAAACGGCGCTCGCGGATGCCGGTCATCAGTTCCAGCCGGCCAAACGGTAGCTTCAGGCGTTCGTACAGCGGGCGCAGTTGCTCCTCGATGGCACTGGAGGTCCAGGCCTCATCGGGCAAGGCGGTGGCGAGCGATTCGATGCAGACGTGCTGAAAACGCATGGGTGGCCTCACCGCTCCGGCCGCATGGCCAGTCGCACGATCTCCTTGTCGTAGTAATTGCACCCCAGCCCGGCATCGACGGTGATCGTGGTCCCGTTGATCCCGCTGCTGCGCTCGCTCAGCAAAAAGAGCGCGGCGTTGGCGACCTCCGCAGTATCCAGATTGCGGCGGCGGAAGGTGAGTTTTTCCGAGTAAAGATAACTTTCCAGGTAGCCGGGGATGCCGGCCGAGGCGCTCGTCTTGAGCGGACCGGCGCCGATGACATTGAAGCGCACATCGGAGTCGGCGCTGAAGGATTTCGCCAGGAAGCGCGCGCTCGATTCGAGGGCCGCCTTGATCGGCCCCATGTAGCCGTAGTTGTCCGGCGTCACCACGAGCGAGGAGATGCCGATCGTGACGACGGAGGCCTGCGGCGCAAAGTACGGTTTGAAGGCGCGCGCGACCTCGACGAGCGAAAACGCGGAGATGGCGGTCGCTTGGAGGAAGTCTTTGCGCTTGGTCTCGTGGAAAGGCCGGAAGCCCTCGCTGTAGTTGGCAAACGCGATGGAGTGCACGAGCCCGTGGATCGGGCCGAGTCCGGCCTGGGCGACTTCGGCGGCGAGCCGGTCGGCGGCGCCCTCTTCCTCCACGTCGCACACAAAAACAGGTTTTCCGGCGAGCGCGGTGAGCAAACTCTGGCGACGCGCCTCCGAACGGACGCTGTACACGACGCGCGCGCCAAACGTCTCGAGCTCGCGCGCAATGTGCCATGCCACGCTTTTGCGGTTGGCGACACCAAGAACGACAATGGTTTTGCCGTTGAGGTTGAGGTAACTACTCACAGGCCGGAATGGGCTCAAAAGTCCTAGTCGAGGGCAAGTGTTAAACTATAGTAAAGAAGTCTAACTATTTAACGCCCATCCGATACTTCCGGCTTTTTCCAGCTGACGGAAAACTCGACTGTGAGCACGCGCTTGTCGCCGCTTTTGACGCTGCCCGACATAAAGATAAATCCGGCCACGAGCTCCTTTTGCTTCACTTCGATCGTGATCGTCTCACCCGGGAAAACCGGGTTGCGGAAACGCACATCGCCGATTCTCGCAAGCAAAGGCACGCCCTCCGAGGCTGGGTTACCCTGGGCGACCTGGCGGCGGGAGAGAAAAAGGGCGCCGGTCTGAAAAACGGCTTCGCAGAGCAGAACGCCCGGCGTGATGGGCATGCCGGGATAATGCCCGCGGTAAAAGTCTTCGTCGGCGCGCCAGGTTTTGCGGGCCACCAGGCCGTCAGCGGATTCCGACACCACTTCGTCAACGAAGAGGAATGGCGGGCGGTGTGGGATGAAGTCGGTGACGTTGGACATCGTGGGTTTCAAGCACCTTGGTGAGTTACGCCCGCGGCTTCAACGACGGAAACGCCACGTTTTTGCTGAAAAAGCAGTTTGTCGATCTGGTTGGCCGTGATGACGCCATAGTTAATGGTGCCCAGCCAGCCGGACATGATGATGCCCACGGAGCCGGCGTGATAGAGGCCGGGGATTTGAGCGGGCAGATCCATGGAGACTTTCAGCCCCTCGAACTTGGTGCCAAACGAGGTGCCGCCGATGTGCGTGGTGTAGCGCTCGATGGTGCGTGGCGTGGCGGCCTCCATCCAGTCGATCTTTGCCCGGATGCCCGGGATGTGCCGTTCGAGGGCAGCCAGCGATTCGTCGATCAAGCGCTGCTTGTGCTGCGCATACTCGGCGTCCGTCATTTTTTCCCAATCTTCGTAGCGCGCGTTGAGCGAGGCGACGACGGTGTAGCGATCAGAGCCGGGGCGAGTGTCCGGGTAATAGACAGAGAAAGTGCGGCTGCGCGTGTGCAGATCGACCAGTTCGTCGCTGGAGAATTTCGGGGCCTCGGAGGTGAACAGCAGATCTCCGACATGTGGGATCGACTCGCCTTTGCGGATGCCGAAATACACCTGGCACGAGCTGGTGTTGATGCGGACTTTTTCCACCTCGGCGCGGTAATCGGCCGGCAGATTCTCTGCGCCGACGAGCTGCATGGTGGTGTTTTTGATGTTGGCGTTGGAGAGGACGACCTTGGCGCGGATCTCCCGGCCGTTGGCCACCACGCCAGCCACGACACGTTTACCTTCGCGCATCTCAGTGAGGATTTTTTCGACACGCACGTGTTTGCGGACCTCGGCGCCGTTGCGCTGGAGCTCGGCGACCATCTGCTTGATGAGCACGTCGGTGCCGCCGCGGAAGGTGTAGACGCCGGCGCCCATGAAGTTGGAAAACACGATGCCGTACGTGATCGCCGGGTCGCGCAGCGTGGAGCCGTTGGCGTAGGTGATCGGCTCCATGAGCAGGCGCTGGACATCGTCGCGGCCGGGGAAATAGCGCTCGAACATCTCGCCCGTCGTCTCGGGATTGTGGTCGTAGTAGTTCATCGCGCGCAGGTCGTCGAAGAACTGGCGCACGGTCGCCGCGGGCACGTGAAACTCGTCGGTGATGATCCGTGTGAAGTCCTGCCGGTCGAAGGTCGTGCGCAGGTTCATCTGCGGATTGATGAACCGGATGCCCTTCAGTTGCACGATGGCGTCGGCGATCTCCTTGGTCCAATACTTGCGGCATGACTTGATCATACCGGACGGAAACCCGTGCAGGGAGATGTCGAAGATGTGTCCGCCCTTGCGGGTAAACCAGGTCGAGAGGCCGCCGTACTGGTAGTGATGCTCCAGCAGGAGCACACGATGACCGGCCTTGGCGAGGCAGTTGGCGCCCGTGAGGCCGCCCAGACCGCTGCCAATCACGATCACATCATATTCGTCGGAGACGCCTTTGAGCCAGTCGTAAGCCATGTAGAAAAGAAGGGAATCAAGAGTGCCGGGCGCCGGGCGCAAGGCCGGAGGTGCGCCTGCGGGCTCAGCCTTGCAGGATGGCGCGCAACTCGCGGCAGGTCTCGGCGCTGCCGGCGAGGTACACGATACGCGACATTTTCAGGTTGAACTCGCGCATGGGGAACTGTTCGCCGTTGAGAAATTCGACGCTGCCGCCCGCCGCCCAGACCAGCGGGACTGCCGCGGCGATGTCCCAGATGCGGACGTTGTGATCGATGGTGCCATTGAGGATGCCCGCGGCGACGTAGGCCAGGTGGAGCGTGCTGCTCCCTAGTCCGCGGATTTTCAGGGATCCGATCACGCGCTGGGCCTGTCCGGAGTAATCATGCGAGATCGGGCTGTGAAAGCCGATGAGCGCCTGGCGGTGCAGACCGCCGGCGAGCACGTGGACCTCGCGCCCGCCATCCTTCACTCCGAAGCCGGGGCCGCCGTGGATGAGGCTGCGCCGCGACATGTCATAGATCACGCCATAGATGGGTTGCCCGTTTTCGAGAAGCGCGAGGGAGATGGCGCAGTGGGCGAGGCCCATGGCGTAGTTGTTGGTGCCATCGATCGGATCGAGCACCCACGAGAAGCGTGCGGTGACCGGGATGGGGGCATCGACTTGAGTGAGCTCCTCGCTGAAAAACTGATCTTCTGGAAACTGTTCACCGAGCTCGCGAAAGATGTTGGCCGAAATGGCTAAATCGACGGGGGTCACACGGGTGCCGTCGCTTTTCCACTGGCTTTGGGCGCGACCGAACTCGCGGTGCATGAGCTCCGTCTGGGCGAGCACGGCGCGTTGCGCAGCTTCGATGCGGGAAAGCGATTTGGTGGAGGACGACATAGGGAAGCGCGCATGAGAACAAAACGGGGGGCGTATCCTCCACTCTTTTTTTATGGGAGTGGTAGTTCGCCCCCTTCACGACATTGATGGCCGCAGAAAAATGTGAATTTCGTCCCCCCGCCAGCTTGCATAAAGACGATCACTGCCCACAGCATGCCTGCGAGAGATACCCCACTTACTCCGTCGCATGCGATTCAAGCTTCAATGGCCCGTTCGTGCGCATCTGATCATCCTGGTCTGGGCGTCGATTCTACCGGCTTTACTGATCATCCTTTCTGCCGGCTATTCACAGCAACGGGATGCGCGGCAGGCACTCCAGCAGGAGTCTGCTCTGGCGATGCGCGAGATCGCCTCCACGTACACGAACCTGATGATGGATACGCGTCGCCTGCTCGACACGATAGCCGAAATGCCGGCGGTGCGGGATGGCCGGCTCGACGGCAGCACCGGACTATTGACCCGGCTGATGATCCGCAACCCGCAGTACAATACGCTGCAGATCGCCGATGTTTCGGGCGTCATCCGGGCGTCTGGTTCATATTTGCCGCAGGGTGTCTCGGTGGCCGACCGGAAGTATTTTCAGGACACGCTGAAGCGCCGGGCGTTTTCGGCTGGCGAGTACATCGTGGGCCGCACGACCCGACGGGCGATGATCAACTTTGCGGCTCCCGTCCTCGATGAAGACGGGCAGCTCACCTCTGTGGTGCAGGCTGGGTACGACCTTACGCACCTCGTGAATGTCCTGCGCCCCCTCAAACTCCCCGAGGGAGCCACGGTGGTGGTTTGCGACCATGCGGGCCGGGTGCTTGCGCGCCTGCCAGAGACTGATGCGGGTGCAGTGGGGCAACCCGATGATCCCAGGTTGCTGGCGCTGATGGCGGGCGGCTCCGGCGAGTGTTTCCTCCATCAACCGTCCGGCGACTATCTGGTGCACTATCGCCAGCTCATGCTGTCGGGAGACGCCACGCCCTACTTTCGCATCCGGTTGGAGGTCCCCACGAGCCCGAGCATCGCCGAAGGGCGTGCGATTCTGTACAAGCACGTGAGCCTGCTGCTGGCGGCGGGCATCCTTGCGACGTTGCTGGCCTGGTACTTTGGCGGCGTGCTCATCGTGCGGCCCGTCCAGCAGCTGGCCGAGGCGGCCCGCTCGCTCGGCGAAGGGCACCCGGGGCCACGTTTGAAGTTTGCACATCCGGCACGCGAATTCGGTCGCCTCACGGCCGCCTTTGACGAGATGGCATCGCTACTCGCCGCCCGAGAACAGGAACAACATGAGGCCGCCGCGACTCTGCGCGCCAGCGAACAACGATTCCGCCATCTTTTGGAAACATCGATGGTCGGGTTTGCCGTGATCCGCAACAGCCGGGTCATCTATGGCAATCAGGCACTGGCGCGCATGTTCGGATTACCGAGCGCGACAGCCACCATTGGTGTCACCTACACCGATATGGTCGCCCCGGACGATGCCGGGCAGGTCGCCGACAGACTGCGCGAGCACGAAGCCGGCGAGACGTCCGTTTCTTCCTACGAAGTGCGCTACAAACGCGCGGACGGTACCACCTTTGCGGCGCTGACGCAGAGCATGCGTCTCGACCTGCCAGATGGCCCGGCGACCGTTGCGGCGCTCATCGACCTGACCGAGCAAAAACACGCCGAGTCCGAGCGTGCCCGACTGGAAATGCAGTTACTCCAGTCCCAAAAGATGGAAGCCGTCGGGCAGCTGGCCGGCGGTGTAGCGCACGACTTCAATAACATCCTCACCAGCATCAGCGGCTACTCCGAGCTGTTGCTTATGGACAAAAGCCTGCCCGAGCGGGCGCGCGCCGACTTGCAGGAAATCCACCGGGCGGCGGTGCGCGCCTCCGATCTCACGCGCCAGCTGCTCGCGTTTTCGCGCAAGCAGGTGCTGACGCCACGCGTGCTCTCATTGGAGTCCGCTGTGCGGGAATCGCAGAAGATGATCCAGCGGCTGATCGGCGAGGATATCGAGCTGCGCTACATCGCCAATCAGGACGGCAACATCCTCGCAGACCCCACCCAGATCGGCCAGATCCTGGTCAACCTCGCGGTCAACGGCCGCGACGCCATGGCACCGGGAGGTAAACTCACGATCGAGACCGGCTCGGCCATCCTCGACCAGGACTACGCGGCCGACGATCCGGAGATAAAGCCCGGCCACTGGATGGTTCTCAGCGTGAGCGACACGGGCAGCGGGATTTCTCCAGAGGCGCAGAAGCACCTCTTTGAGCCGTTCTTCACCACAAAGGCCGTCGGCCGTGGCACCGGGCTCGGGCTCGCAACCATCTACGGCATCGTCAAGCAAAGCGGAGGGTTCATCAAGGTGTACTCTGAGGTGGGCACCGGCACGACCTTCAAAATCTACTTCCCCCAGGTCTTCAATGAGGCCACGGCCACCGGGCCGACCGACGAGCTTTGCCCGCGCGGGGCAGAGACGATCCTGCTCGTCGAAGATGAGTCCATGGTGCGCTCGACTCTAAAACGCTTCCTCACCAAGCAGGGCTATCAGATCATCGAGGCTGTCAACGGCGAGGATGGAGTCGCGCGCTTCCGGGAGAACGCTGCGATCATCGACATGCTCTTCACCGACGTCGTCATGCCGAACAAGAATGGCTGGCAGCTTTATGAGCAACTGCGGGCCCTACGCCCGGATCTGCGCGTGCTTTTCATGTCGGGCTACACGGAGCATCAGGGCATCCTCCATGCAGGCGTGAATTTCATCTCCAAACCATGCCACCTCGCCGAGCTGGCACGGCGGATTCGCGAGATCCTCGATGCGCCGGTCTCGACGCCCGTAATCTCCCCCTCCGGCGAGCCTGAGCAAGGGGCCTCCGGGACGCGGCGTTACTCGTAGTCGTAGAGTTTGGGGTCGCGCTGCGGCGGGCGACGGCGGATTTTGTAAGAGGCCCGCGGCTCCTTGGGATCGGCCTTGGGCTCATCGGGGCCGCCCATCCCACCACCCATTTCACCATAGGGATCGTCGCCAGCCTCGTCCCCTCCGCCGAGCTGATCCTCGAGTTTTTCAGGGTCGGTCCCCTCTTCGAGTTTCCGGACGACCTCTTCCATCTCGCCATCAATTTTCTCGCCGGAAAGTTCGGCCATGCGCCGCATCATACGCCCCATGGCCCGCGGGTCGTTTTCGTCGACGTTCGAGAATTCACGTTCCATCGCCGCCATTGCGGCCTCCATCCGTGCATCGTCAGCCGGAGTTTCCCTACCGGCTGGCTCTCCCGCCCCAGCCGGTTCTTGGGACTTTTTTGAGGCGCCGGTGACGGCAAACGCCGAGACGATTTTCTCCATGCGATAGGCATGGTTGTCGGGGCACTTCGGCACCGTCTGCCCTTGGGCAAGTGTCTTGGCGAAGAACTGGTAGATTTTGTTATTATCCGGACAGTAATACTCGTAGATCGGCATAGACAGGGGCGGAGTTAGTGGGGCGCCCGGCGTTTGGCAAGCTGGTGGCCATGTTGCACGATCGTCGCGCGCCCACGCAGGTTGAGGCGGTCGAGTACGGTGGCTAGCCTGCGGCGTTTCTCCTCATCCTGGGCAAACATTTCGAGTTGCGCGGGCCCCTCCTCGACAGAGGAAAATCGCACACAGACCAAGCGCAGTGGGAGACACTTTCTCCAGGCAGCGCGCAGCAGGACGGGAACCAGTGGATAAAATGGCGCTTCGAGATCGGTCGCGCTCTCCAGACTGGTGCCATGCGACTCTTGGGAGAAATCGGGATAACGAACCTTGAGGGTCATGGTCCGCACCCGTTTCCCGTCTCCGCGGATCTTTGGCAGCAGCTCGTCGATCATGCGTTTGGCAATGCGCTCGACTTCGGCGAAATCGCGGATGTCGGCCTTGAAGGTCTCCTGCTGCGAGTACGACTTCGCATCCTCATCCGCGGTCTCGACCGGACGGTCATCCTCGCCGCGGGCGGCGGCGAGCAGCTCGCGCCATTGGCGCCCACAGATGGCGGCCAGTTCGCTCTCGTCGCGCGCAAACAGATCACGCACATGCGTGATCCCGTGCGCGACGAGGTGTTCCTCGGTCTTGGTGCCTACGCCCGGCAGTTTGCCGATCGGCAGTGGCGCGAGAAACGCCGATTCGCCCCCCACCGGCACGACCACGAACCCGCGTGGTTTGCGCAGTTTGCTCGCGATCTGGGCCACGAGCTTGTTGCTCGCCAGACCGATCGAAACCGGGATTTGCAACTCGTCCCAGATGCGACGCTGGAGCCCGCGCGCCGCGCGCTCCACGTCCTCGGTGCTCTTAAACCCGCAGGGGGCGAGATCGAGATAGCCTTCGTCGACCGAGCTGCGTTGCACGTAGGGCGTGAGTGTTTCGCACAGATCGAACATCTGCCTCGATACCTCCCCGTAGCGACCAAACCCATGCGAAATGAGGATCAAGTCCGGGCACACCTTGAGGGCCCGCGCAGTCGGCATCGGCGTGTAGACACCGCAGGCGCGGGCCTCGTAACTCGCCGACGAGATGATGCCGCGCTCGCGTCCGCCGACCGCGCATTTTTTCCCGCGCAACGACGGATCGTGCGCCTGTTCCACCGACACGAAAAACGCGTCGGCATCCAGGTGCAGGATGGTTGGCAGGGCGGACATGGCGCGAAACTAGGGGCCGCAACACGCACGTCGAGTGCGCGTACCGCCGATTCGCAGCTTGGGTGAGCCGCACGGCTTCACGTTTGGCTTACAAATCGGGCCCGATCCGGCCTTATTGTACAGGCGTCTCGCTCAAGAACCTGTAAAACATTTTTAGGGGTGTTCCTTGGTGTTGCGCCCAGCTCGACAGGTAACTTTCAGCGTAAGGGTCGATAATCCCTCGCAGCCACCCGCAACCCACCACACCACGTCATGAAAGCCCTTTTCCAAACCATCTTTTGCCTATGTGTACTCGTCATCGGCGCGCATCTGCTGGGCTCGCATTACCAGAACACGCGACGGGGCGAGTTGGCTGCCGCAGTCGAGGCGGCCAAGGCTGCCCGATTTGCACCGGATGACCAGGGTTTCATTCCGCTGCCGATGCCTGCCGGTGCCCCCTCCAATCGAGTGGTGATCTTTCTACCGAAAGAAGGCTCCAAAGCAGCCGAGCAACGCACCCGTGAACTCGAAAAGGCGCTCGTGCTCGCCCGCGTGATGTACACCCGCATGCCCAAAGCCGACATCAAGCCGGCCGACGAAGATGAGGCCGCCAAGGTCAAGGAGGTCATCGCCGGCGACCTGCCGATCGTCTTCATCAATGGCCGTGTGAAAAACAACCCGACGTCCGACGAGGTAGTCGCCGAGTTTAAGGTCGCCGGCAAGACGCCGGCCAAGGTCGCCAGCAAACGCTGAGCACGCCCACAACCACTCGGATTTCATCCAGGACCTGCTCAGGCGGGTCCTTTTTTGTTAGCCCTTTCGGACGATGGGAAACGGCTTCGTGCTGACGAGAATCGGAAGCGCGTACGACGGCAGCACCCGCCCCTGCTCAATCGGAAATCCCCTCAGAAATTCGGAAGCCGGGAGCATCCTGCCGCCTGGGCGCTGGAGTCGGTGAACCACCAGCAATCCGGCCCCCGTGGCGATTTGCAGCGTCGTGGGTCCGGCCACCACGACGGTGCCAGGCGTCGCGGTGGTGGTGGCCTCCGCGGCCTCTGCGAGACCAAACTTCACCGATTGTCCGTCGATCTCCACGGAGCAGGCCGGCCAGGGGAAAAGTCCGTTGATATGTGCCGCCAGCACCGGAGCCGGGGCGGCAAAATCGAGCACGCCGTCCTCCTTGCGCAGCTTGCGGCAGAAGGTCGCCGCCCTTTCGTCCTGAGGCGCAAAGGCGAGCGTGCCGTCGATTAGCTTCGGGAACGCGCGCGCAAGCAGAGGCACACAGGCGGCCGAGAGTTTTTGCTCCACTTCGATGGCCGTGTCATCTGGTGCCACCGGCACGCGCTCGACATCGGCGACCGGGCCGGCATCGAGCTGGCGCACGATTCGCATGAACGATACGCCGGCCTCCCGTTCGCCGCACGCCACGGCCGTCTGAATGGGCGAGGCGCCGCGGTAGTGTGGAAGCAGGGACGCGTGAAAGTTGAGCATGCCCAGTCGGGGCGTCGCGATGAAAGCATCTTTGAGGATGTGTCCGTAGGCCATGACCAGCCCGACGTCCGCCCTGTAGCTGGCGAGCTCGGCGCGCGTTTCTTCAGTGAGTTTCTCAGGCTGATGCACGGGCAGCCCGTGCGCGAGGGCCCAGGTTTTGATCGCGTTGGCCTGCACCTTCTGCCCGCGCCCGACAGGACGGTCGGGCTGAGTGTACACGGCGACGACCTGGCCGAGCGCGCGCCCCTCGCCTGTCTGCAACCAGTCCAGCAGCGGCAGTGCGATGCCGTCGGAGCCGAGGAAAACGATGCGCAGTGGCGCGGTCATTGCATGCTCCGGGACTGGCCGCCGGGCCTCAATCTTCGTCGGCGGTCGGGATGCCGCCCCACTCTGGCGCCTCGTCCTCGTCGCGTGTCGCGTGGCCACGCTGTTCGTTTTTGCGGTGATAATCCGCCGCACGCGAGCCGCCCTTGGGCTTGCCGATGAGGTCGAAATAGATCGGGCACCCTTCGAGTCCGTATTCCTTGATCAAGCCGGCCTCCAGGTAGCGACGGTAGCTCTCCGTGAGCTTCTCCTCGCGGTTGCAGAAAATGCGGATGCGGAACGGACGGTTGCCGGTCTGCGTCGCGTAGTACATGCGGAATCGGCGACCGCTGACAGCCGGCGGCGGCACACTCTCGGAGAGGCGTGAAAGCATCTCGTTGAGGCGCGCGGTGGGCAGTTTCTTGTCGAGTGTGCGGTGGAGTTTCACCGCGGCGTTGAGCATGCGGTCGACCTCGTAGCCGCTCATCGCGGAGACGAACACCAACGGCGAGCCCGGTGTGAAGAAGAGCCGCTCGAAAAGCGCCGCTTCGTACTTCTCGCGATAGTCGCGCTCGCTCTTGTAGCCCGCGATGCCCTCCGGCTTTTTGAAGGCTTCGTGGACGAGATCCCACTTGTTGACGACGACGACGATCGGTTTGCGCTCCTTGGTCGCCTCGCCGGCGATGGCCAAGTCCTGCTTGGTGATGCCATCGAGTGCATCGACGACCATAAAGACGACATCGGCCTTCTGGATGGAATCGATCGAGCGGAGGCGGGAGAAGTACTCGACGGGCGAGGCGAGCTTGGCGTTGGCCTTGATGCCGGCGGTGTCGATGAGCCGGAAGGGATGCATCTTGCCATCACGGCCTTTGAACTCGAACGGGATCTCGACGGCATCGCGCGTGGTGCCCGGCACGGGGCTCACGATCAGGCGCTCGCTTTTCAACAAACGGTTGCCGAGTGATGATTTGCCGACATTGGGCCGGCCGATGAAGCAGAAGCAGAGTGGATCGTCGGCGGTCTTGCCACTTTCCTCGGCGACGGGTTCGCCGAGATGTTTTAAGATGGCTTCGCGGACGTAGTTTTCGCCGCGGCCATGCTCGGCGGAGACGAGCAGTGGCTCCCCCAGCCCGAGACGGTACACCGGACCGAGATCGTAGTCGGTATCGGCGAAGTCCACTTTGTTGACGACGACCTGGATCGTCTTGCGGCTGCTCCGAAGCATCTTGGCGATGCGCTCGTCGAGCGGCGTCACGCCGGAGCGGCCGTCGAGTATGAAGAGGATCAGCGAGGAGGCGGCGATGGCGAAATCGACCTGCTGCTCGGAGGCTTTCACGAGCTGTTGGGGCGTATCGTCGCCGGTCAGTCCGATGCCGCCGGTGTCGAAAAGCGTGTACGCGCCTTCTTCGATCTCGGTGGAGATGACGTCGCGGGTGATGCCCGGCTGGTCGTGCACGATGGAAATACGTTTCCGCGCCAAGCGATTAAACAGGCGACTTTTGCCCACATTGGGGCGTCCGACGATGGCGACGGTGCGATTCATAAGGGACCAGCGAAAAGCTTTAGGCCCGGAAGCCGAGCCTAAAGCGGGAGAACTTTTACTTGTTACCAGATCGGAGCGACTGGACGTAGCGATCGATCCGGTCGGTCGCCTCGATCAACTGCTCGTAACTGGTGGCGAAACAGGCGCGCACAAACCCGGCGCCGTTGGCGCCGAATGCCGTGCCCGGCACGACCGCCACGCGCTCGGCTTCCAGCAGGCCGATGGCGAATTCGCGCTCGGTCTTTCCAGTCACCGCGACATTGGGGAACGTGTAGAAGGAGCCGCGCGGCAGGTGGCACGGGAGCCCGATCTCGTTGAACCGACGCACGACAAAATCGCGACGACGGTGGTACTGATCGCGCATGGCCTTCATGCCGTCCTCGCCGCGCAGGAGCGCCTCGATGGCGCCCTCCTGGCTGATGATCGAGGCGCACATCATCGAGTACTGGTGCACCTTCATCATCGCCTCAATGAGCACAGACGGGCCGCAGGCATAGCCGATGCGCCAGCCGGTCATCGCAAACGCCTTCGAGAAGCCATGCAGGAAGATCGTGCGCTCCTTCATACCGGGGATGCTCGCGATGCTGACATGCTCACCCTCGAAGGTGAGCTCGGAGTAGATCTCGTCGCTGAGTACGAGCAGGTCTTTTTCCACCGCAAACTTGGCTATGGCTTCAATCTGCTGGCGGTTGCAGGTGCCGCCCGTGGGATTGCACGGCAGGTTGAGGACAAGAATCTTGCAACCCGGCTGCCAGGCGGCCGCGAGGGCTTCGGCGGTGAGCGCGAAGTTGTCCTTGGCAAAGGTCGGCACCGGCACGCCGATGCCATGCACGAGCGTCACGCTCGGGTGGTAGCTCACGTAGCACGGCTGGTGGTAGAGCACCTTCTCGCCGGGATTGAGCAGTGCGCGGAAGGCCAGATCGAGCGCCTCGGAGACGCCGACCGTCACGATGATCTCGTCCTCGGGTTTGTAGCCCACCGAGAAGTTGCGCTCGACGTAGCGCGAGATGGCTCGGCGCAGTTCGATCAAGCCGAGATTCGACGTGTAGTGCGTCTTGCCTTTTTCCAGAGCGTAGATGGCGGCCTCGCGGATGTGCCACGGCGTGTCGAAGTCCGGCTCGCCGATGCCCAGCGAGATGAC
>MWDT01000019.1 GCA_002070825.1 Verrucomicrobia bacterium ADurb.Bin122 | reverse complement strand
CGGGTTGGGGGGAAAGGGCCGAGAAGAACGCGACTCGGCGCCGCGTTCAATCCAAAGGTGCGCTTGCGCCAGCTGCGGGTGTTTTGCAGGAGGGGCGGCGGTGCCCGACAGGTAGCTTTTCTTGGTCGCTATTCGTTGGTTGCCTGTCGGCGCGGGCCGGGGTTTTCTGGCTCTCATGGAAAACGGGCAACTTGATCTGTCTGCGGAGCGCGGCACGTCGTCGCTCAAACAGTTTGCGCTGTCTCCCGCGGCCGGGAAGCGCCTCATCGCCAAGGGCATCGCGACGCATCCAGAGGTCCTCGCCGCAGCCACGTCCGCGACGCTCGTCGTCGTCGCCGGCACGACCAATGGCTATATCGCCGAAGAATTGCTGGGCGCGCTGGGCGTCAGCGAAAGTTTTGACAGGCAGCGTTTTTTCAGAGGCGTGACACTTCCTCCGAAGGCGCGGCCAGCGGAGCCGGTCCAGGCCGCACGTGGCTTTCCCGGCGATGTGGTCATCCGGCGCGGGCAGTGGCTCAAGGGCAAGACGCTCTTCGATGTGGCTGACGAGTTGCAGCGCGGCGACGTCATCTTGAAGGGGGCCAATGCGCTCGATTTGGAACACAGTCGCGCGGCCGTGCTGGTGGCGCACCCGAAGGGCGGCACCATCGGGGCGGCGCTGGAGGCGTTTATCGGACGCCGAGTCCGGCTGCTGTTGCCCGTGGGGTTGGAAAAACGAGTGCCCGGCAATCTCGACGTGATCGCCGAGTATTTGAACGCCCCTGGCGCCGAGGGGCTGCGCCTTCTGCCCGTGCCCGGCACGGTGTACACCGAGCTCGACGCGATCCGCCAGCTCACGGGCGCCACGGCGATGCTGGTGGCGGCGGGCGGTGTATGCGGCGCCGAGGGGAGCGTGTGGCTCGCGGTGCGCGGCACGGGTGAACAACTCGAACAGGCCCAGCAGCTGCTCAAACCGCTTTTGGCCGAGCCGGTCTTTGCGATGTAAGGACTGGCGGCCCGGCGGCGTCGCCGGCAGGGCGCGACTTCGCTATCCGGCGACCACGCTCGCGAAGCCGAGCTTGGGGGCCATCCATCGCCAGGTGCACCCGTCGCTCGACGAACCGCCATCGATGGAGAGCTCCTCGCTCCAGCCGCTGCAGCGCGCGGGTTCACGCACATACAGGGGAAATGCACTGGTTGCGGTTTCGAGCGGACGGAACTGCATCATGATACGCGTCCCCGTGCCGAACTGGCCGTTGATACGCTCCAGTCGCGCATACTTCCTCACGTTGCCATCGGTCTGTGCGGTAACGCGGTAGCTCTTAAAGCCCATGGTCAGCGGTCTCCGGTGTTGAGTGTGGCTTGGTGCAACGAAATCAGTTCGGCGGGCGTGAGCGTGCGGCGCAGCGTGCGTGCCCGGCCGCGCACCAGAGGGAGCAGCCGTCGCACTTCCGCATCGCTGGCGTCCACTCCGGCGGCATGCAACGCGGAGCCCAGCGCCGCGGCGCCGGATTTCCAGCCGACGGCAAACGGCTCGCGGCGCCGCCCGACGGTCTCGGGCGCGAACGGCTCGTAGGTGCGCGCGTCGCGCAGCAGCCCGGCGCAGTGCAGACCGGATTCGTGGCGAAACGCCGCCGCGCCGACCACCGGGCGCTCCGGTGCCAGAGTGCGGCCCGAGGAGCGGGCCACCATTGCCGAGAGCAACGCGAGCTTTTCGGGCCGCACGCCGCAGTCGAGCCCGTGCGCGACGCGCATCGCCATCACGACCTGCTCAAGCGCCGCGTTGCCGGCGCGCTCGCCGAGGCCGTTGACGGTGACGCTGGCGGCTGTCGCGCCGCTTTCGAAGGCCGCGAGGGTGTTGGCCGTCGCCAGCCCGAGATCGTCGTGTGCGTGCAGTTCGAGCTCCAGCGCCGGCGCGCAGTCGCGCAGGACGGCGATCTCGTGCATGAGCCGCGCCGGATGTGCGACGCCCACGGTGTCGGCCAGGCGAAGCCGTCGCGCCGGTGTGCGCGCCACAGCGCTGGCGAAACGTTTCAGAAATCCAAAGTCGGCACGCGTGGCGTCTTGCGCGCCGATGGAAACAAACTCGAAGCGTGCGGCGGCCTCGACGGTGAGCCGGCGCAACTCGCGCAACACCCAACGCCGGTCCTTCCCCCAGGTTTGCAGGTGCAGATCGGAGACGGGAAAGGAAATGTGGACGCGCGTGGCGCCGCACGCCTCGGCCGCTGCGAGGTCGGTCGAATCGGCGCGGCACCAGGCGAGCACGCGCGTGGCGCCGACGGTATCGATGATCGCCCGGAGGTCGGCCTGCGCTTCGGGGCCCATCGCTGGGATGCCGGCTTCGAGCTCGGGCACGCCGGCGGCGACCAGCTCGCGTGCGATGGCCACCTTGTCCTCCCGAGTAAAAACAACGCCCGCCGCCTGCTCACCATCGCGCAATGTGGTGTCGATGAGATGGAGTCGGCGGGGGCGCATGGCGGTGCGTGGTTCAGGTGGCACCGGCGCGGGTCATGCCTCTTGCGGAGGCGTGGCTCACGTCAGCAGATATTCTTCGGCAGTGGTGCCGTTCTCGATGGCATCGAGGATGGCGTCGATGGCGTCGTTGTTCGGCACGCGGTAATAGTTGCCCGACGGATAATCGACCATGACGGGGCCCTTGACGCAGACGTTCATGCAGCCGGTGACAGCGACTTCGACTCCGTCGAGCGAGCGGTCCTGAATCTCGCCTTGGAGGTATGAGAGCAGGCTCATGGAGTCTTTCTTGTGGCAGATGCCTTGACGCTCGCCGTTTGCACGGAAGCTGCCGCAGACGAAGAGGTGGTGTGCAGGTTTGTTCATGATGTTTTCGAGTCTGAGATTTGAGGGGAGATCGGTGGTTTAGCCGCAGCCGGTGCCGGTGCCCTTGCAGCCGGAGCCGCAGGCGGTGAAGCGGCGTTGGAGTGCCTTGGGGATCGGTTGGTCGGAGAAGACGGCGGCGAGGCCCTCCTCGATCATGCCCTCCATCTCCAGCACCTCGATACCGGTCTCTTCGAGGACGCGTTTGGGCGAGGGGCCGGCGGCGGAGACGAGAAACGCGCGGCAGTCGTGGAGCAGGGCGCCGAGGTCGCGCCAGCGGTGCTCGCCGGAGCCGGGCTCGGGCGTCTTGCGCACTTCGTGGAACTTGAAACCCGAGGCGGTCGATTCGTCCTTCTTGTAGATGAGCACGCGGGCGGCTTCGCCGAGGTGCTGGTTGACGAGCGCGCCTTCCTCACTCGCGACGGCGACGTAGGGGCGGCTGCGGCCGCCGAGCACATCGGCGCGGGCGAAACGGTTGAGCCGCTCCATGTTTTCTTCGTTGAGGCCCTCGTTGATGAGTCCCACGGCATCGGCCCGGCAGCGGGCGCAGTGCGACATTTGCGGGAGGTGCTGGCCGCTTTGCAGTCGGGCGCGCGCCATCGTCATGGTGTCGGGTGGAGCGAGCTCTTCGAAGGCGGCGCCTTTCACCGGGAGGAACGCCATCACATTCATGAGGTCGGCGCCGAGCTCCTTGACGACGCGGGCCACCTCGGGGATGTGCGTGTCGTTGATGCCCGGCATGAGGATCGAGTTGATCTTCACGACCACGCCGAGCGCCTTGAGGCGGCGGATGCCGTCGAGCTGGCGTTCGAGGAGGAGCTTGGCGGCCTCGATGCCGCGCAGGGGCCGGCGCCCGTCGCGGATCCACGCGTAGATCTTGGCGCCGATCTCGGGATCGACGGCGTTTACGGTGAACGTGACGTGGCTGACCTTGAGCGCGGCGATCTCCTCGACGTAGGGCCCGATGCCGAGGCCGTTGGTCGCCAGGCAGAGGATCATCTCCGGGTACTTTTCGCGCACGGCGCGCAGCGTGGCCATCGTCTCGTCGGGATTGGCAAACGGGTCACCAGGACCGGCGATGCCGCCGACGCTCAGGTTGGGCACCTTGGCCATCACCTCGTCGAGGTACGGCAGGACCTGCGCGACAGGCAGCACCGAGCTGGTCACGCCGGGGCGGCTCTCGTTCATGCAATCGAACTTCCGGTTGCAGAAGTTGCATTGCAGGTTGCAGCGCGGGGCCACCGGCAGGTGCACGCGGCCGAATTTGCCGTGGGCCTCCTTGCTGAAGCACGGGTGCTTGGTGAAATCGAGCGTCTGATGGAGCACGGAGGGAACGTCGTCGCACAGCGTGTCGTCGGCGGAGACGCAGGTGCGAGTGGGCGGGATCAGGGTGCTTGTGAGTTCGTCCTTCATGTGAAGTCCTCCGGGTTAAAGGTAGCTGTAGCCGATGTCCGAGTGCTCCTGCTTTGCTTCGAGCAGGGCGTTGACGATGCGGTCGAAAAGTTGCTGCGTGCCGCCGTAGCCGAGCAGGCGGATGCGCTGGGCGCCGAGGCGGTCGTGGACCGGGAAACCGCAGCGCACGAGCGGCACGCCGAGCGAGCGGGCGAGCTTGTAGCCCTTGCTGCTGCCGATGAGCATGTCGGGTTTGAGCTCCTCGATGCGTTGCTCGATCTCGCCGAAATCGGAGCCCTCGCGCACCTCGATTCGGTTGCGCAGTTCCGGGGCCGCGGTGAAGATCGCCTCGGCCAGGCGGCCGTTGCGCTCGCCGCTGGCGACGAGCACCGGCACCACGCCCGTCTCCGCGAGAAAGACCGTGAGGCCGGCGACGAGGTCGTCCTCTCCGTACACGATGGCTTTTTTCCCGGCGAGGTACTTGTGGGCATCGACGTAGCTGTCGAGCAGACGGCCGCGCTCGGCGGCGATGCGCTCAGGCAGCTCGCGGCCGGTCGCCTCGGCGAGTGCGGTGCAGAAGGCGTCGTTGGCGCGCACGCCGATCGGCAATCCGAGGCGGTGCAGCGGCACGGAGAACTTCGTCTTGAGATGGGTGCCGGCGGTGATCGGCGCGGTGGCGAGCGAGTGCCCGAGCTCCAAGGCCGCCTTTGCGTGGCTGAGCGCGCGCAGCTCGTCGATGGTGGTGCCACCGGGAGGCGTGCGGATGAAGTCGGCCCAGCTGGGACCGTCGAGCGTCTCGGAATAGTCCGGGACGAGGGTGATGGCGTCCTCGCCCCACGCTGCACAGAAGTCGCGCAAGTGCCGGAGATCCTCCGGGGAAACCATGCCAGGGAAGATCGCGAGGCGGCTTTCCGCGGTGGCGCCGGGCGATTCGGTGCCGGCGAGCGCCGTGACGATGGCGCGGACGGCGGCGTGAAAGCCGGAGGCGTGGGTGCCCTTGAAGCTCGGCGTGGAGACGTGGACCAGCTCGGGGCGCTCGGCCTCGGGCGGCAGGTCGCGTGCCTCGGCGCGGTACTCGCCGAGCAGCATCGGCATGTTTTCGCCCATCGTCTCGGAAAGGCAGGTTGTGGCAATGCCGACGAGGGCGGGGCGATATTGGCGGCCGACGTTGTCGAGCGCGGTGTGGAGGTTTTTGCGCCCGCCGAAGACGGCGGTGTCTTCGGAGAAATTGGTGGATGCGATGTCCACTGGCTCGCGGAAGTGCGAGATCAGGTAGCGGCGGATGTAGGTGGCGCAGCCTTGCGAACCGTGGAGCAGGGGGACGGCGCCGGCGATGCCCTTGAACGCGAGGCAGGCGCCGAGCGGCGTGCAGAGTTTGCAGGGGTTGGTGGAGCCGTTCGGGAAATCCGGATGCTCGCCTTCGGCTCCGAATACCTCGGGCGTGACTGGTTGGTTGGTGCAGGACGAGCAGCTCATGCGACGGCCTCCTTGGATTTGGGCGCGCCTGCGGTCGGCGTGATGGCGTGTTTGGCGGCGCGGCGTGGGACAAAGTTCCAGACCGGACTCATCACGGAGGCGTGCACCTCGCGGCCGAAGTTGAGCATGCCGACGAAGCCGGCGAGGCACTCCTTGCGCTCGTGGTTGTGGTCGCAGAAGCCGATGCCGAGCTTGTAGGCGATGGGGCGTTCCTTCACTCCGCCGATGAAGAGGTCCACGTCCTGTTCGAGACAGAATTTGGCCAGCTCAATCGGGTTGGAATCGTCGACGATGATGGTGCCCGGATCGCACATTTCGCGGAGCGTGTTGTAGTCGTCGGCGTCGCCGGTTTGCGTGCCGACGACGGCGGTGCGCATGCCGAGCGTGCGCAGGGCGCGCACGAGCGAGAAGGCCTTGAAGGCGCCGCCGACGTAGACGGCGGCCTTTTTGCCGTGGAGGTCGTCGCGCCAGGCGCGGAGTTGCGGATAGATTTTGGCGACCTCGTCGCGGACGACGGCGCGCGCCTTGTCCATGAGCTCTTCGCCGCCGAAGAATTTGGCGACGTCGTAGAGGGCGGCGGACATGTCCTCGATCCCGAAGAAGGAGACGCGTTTGAAGGGGATGCCGTGCTCCTCGTGCATCTTTTTGGCGAGGTGCGTCATCGAGCCGGAGCATTGCACGAGGTTGAGCTTGGCGCCGTGGCAGCGACGGATGGCGTCGACTCGGCCGTCGCCGGTGATGGTCGCCACGACTTGGATGCCCATGCGCTCGAAATACTCGCGGATCACCCAGCTCTCTCCGGCGATGTTGAAGTCGCCCATGAGGTTGATGCTGAGGGGCGAAATTTCGGAGGTGTCACCGGTGCCGATGAGTTTGTAGAGGGCTTCGCAGGCGGCCTTGTAGCCGTCTTTTTTGGTGCCCTTGAAACCCTCGCTGGCGACCGGAAGGACTGGGATGCCGGTTTCGGCAGAGAGCCGTTTGCAGACGGCGGCGACGTCGTCGCCGATCAGGCCGACGATGCAGGTGCCGTACACGAAGGCCGCCTTGGGCTTGTGCTTGGCGATGAGCTCGCGGAGGGCGCGCTCCAGCTTTTGCTCGCCGCCGTAGATCACGTCGAGCTCTTGGAGGTCGGTGGAGAAGCTGTTGCGGAAAAGTTGCGGGCCGGAGGATTGCGCGCCGCGAATGTCCCAGGTGTAGGCGGCGCAGCCGATCGGGCCGTGGACGAGGTGCAGGGCGTCGGCGATCGGGTAGAGGACGACGCGCGAGCCGCAGAAGACGCAGGCGCGTTGGGAGACGGAGCCGGCGACGCTGACCTTGCCGCAACGCACCGAACCGCCGGCCTGGCCGGCCTCGACGATGGAGGCGGCGCGGGAGGGGAGGATTTCGAGTGGTTGTGTCATGGTCGGCGTGCGTGTTTCGACTGAGAGGGGGCGCGTTAACCGTGGTGTGGGCCTTTGCCGCCACAGAGGCAGCCCTCGTGAGGGCCATGTGCGTGTGGAGTGGCGAGCGCGGCGATGGCGGCGGGCTCCATGCGCAGAATGGTCCATTCTTCGAGGCGCTTGGCGCCGGCGGACTCATAGAGCGCGAGGGCCTTGGAGTTCCATTTCAGCGCGGTCCATTCGAGGCGACCGGCGGAGCGGCCGTGGGCGATTTGCGCAACGGCGGTGAGCAGTGCGCGGCCGATGCCGCGCTTGCGGAAATCGGGACGCACGTAGAGGTCTTCGAGGAAGATGCCGGGCTTGGCGGCGAACGTGGAAAACGTGCGGTAGTAGAGAGCGAATCCGGCCGGCGTGCCGTCGCACTCGGCGATGATGGCGGCCGCGCAGCGTTTGGGCCCGAGCACATGATCCGCGATGGCCTCGGGCGTGATCGCGCATTCGTGGGTGAGGCCTTCGAACTCGGCGAGCTCGCGGACGAGGTCGCACAGGAGCGAGGCGTCTTCGGGACTCGCGGCCCGGAGGGCGAGACCGGCGGGCGATTGGCAGCAGCGGTGTTCTTCGTGGTCGCTCATTTTTCGAAGTCGTCGTTATTATGCAGGACGGGTGCCAATGTTGGCGTGCGTGCGGTATTTCGTGGGATCTTCTAGCGGGCGTTTCCCAGCGGACCGGTTGGACTTCAGGTGGAGTGCCCGCCCCTATGGCGGAGCGGGCTGCCAGCGTAGGCTGACACCACCCATCGGCCGGCGGCGATTACCCAAAAACACCGCCGGCCTGGGAGGTCCCTGACCAGCGCACGAGACACCGGCGATTGTTTTGCCCGGCCGGGGCCCATGCGCTGACAGGAAAGAGGCAAGGCATCGTGTCAGTCCGATGCCTTGTCGCGGATTACTGCACCAGTTCGAACCATTCCTCGGCGCACTCGCGGTCCTTTTTGTCGAGGAACGCGTTGAGCATTTGGTTGATCAGGTTGACGGCGCCCATGTAGCCGAGCGTCGGATAGAACCGATGGGCGGCGCGATCGAGGATCGGGAAACCGAACCGGACGAAGGGCACGTTTTCCACGCGGGCGATGTACTTGCCGTAGGTGTTCGAGATGAGCAGATCGACCGGCTCGTTTTTCATCCATTGGTGCAGCTCGAAGTTGTCGCCGCATTGCTTGATCTTCGCGTTGGGGACGACGGGATCGAGCAGCTCATGCATGCGTTTTTCGAACTGATTGCCGGGGGATCCGGTGATGCAGTACACGGGCTTCATCTCCAGCTCCAGGAGGAACCGGGTGAGCGCTATGACGTGATCCGGATCGCCCGAGATCGCGACGCGCTTGCCGTGGAAGTACTGGTGCAGGTCGCTCATCAGGTCGATGAGGCGGCCGCGCTCCAGTTCAACCGAGGCGGGGATGTCGACGCCGGCGTAGCCGCGCAGCGCGCTGACGAACCGGTCGGTGGCTTGTACGCCGATCGGCAGTTCGAGGAACGACGCCGGGACGTTGCACTTTTGCTCCAGGGTGGCGGCCGGCACGTGCGAGGCGAAGTGGCCGAGCGCGATGGTGGCGATGCTGTCGCCGGCGGACTTGATCTGCGCCATCGTGGCTCCACCTTCCGGGTACATCTTGTACTGGCCGGTGAGCGGGCCGTCGAGGACGTTGGAGGTGTCCGGGAACATCACGATCTTCACGCCCATTTCCTTGGCGAGGCGCTTGATCTCGCGCATGTCGGCCGGCTCGACGAAGCCGGGGATCACGTTGATTTGGTTGAGCGTGTTACCCGTCTTTTCGGACAGGTAGTTGACCATGCCCATGACCATGTTCGAGAACCCGTACACGTGGGAGCCGACGAACGAGGGGGTGTTGGCGTGGATGACCATTTTCCCCTCGGGGATGGAGCCTTCCTCCTTGGCTTTGCGGATCATCGTCGGGATGTCGTCGCCGATGACCTCGGACAAGCAGGTCGTGTGCACCGCCACGATCTCGGGATTGTAGATCGAGAAGATGTTCCGAAGTGCTTGGGTGAGGTTGGCGAGACCGCCGAAGACGGAGGCGCCTTCGGTGAACGAACTGGTGGTGGCCATGACCGGCTCCTTGAAGTGCCGGGTGAGGTGACTGCGATGGTACGAGCAGCAGCCTTGCGAGCCGTGGCTGTGGGGCATGCAGCCGTGGATGCCGAGCGCGGCGTACATGGCGCCGATCGGTTGGCAGGTTTTGGCGGCGTTAATGCGGAGCGCCTTGCGCTCGACGATTTCTGCGGTGGTGCCGTCTAGCATGTGAAATTTCTCCTGTTGGTTGGTGGTTGATCAGCCCTCGTCGGAGGTGGCGGCCTTGGCCTTGGGTTTCCACGCCTTGGCCATGCCGGCGACGATCTCACGAATGGCTTTGTTGCCTTCGCTTTCGATCCCGACGCCGAAGGTCTCCTGCGTGCTCTTCTTCCAGGGAGGCGTGACCATCTTCCAGACCTTCGAACCGATCATGCGGTCGATCTCCTTGTAGAAGTTCGCCGCACCGGTGAAGGCCGCATAGGGCCCTCCGTAGTCGTAGCTGTGAAGTTGCTTACAAGGTACGCCGAATTTCTCGATGACGAACTTGTCCTTGATGCCGGAGCCGATGATGTCGGGCTTGTAGGTCTCGATCAGCTTTTCCATCTCGTGGTGCGAGATGTCGTCGATGACGAGGACGTGTTTCTTCATCTCAACCATCATGCCGTCGTAGTCCTTGAAGCTGAACCCGCCGGCCTTGAGCGCCTCGATTTGTTCGGGCGTCTTGCGCGGATTGTAGCGCTTGGGATCGGCCTCGACCTCGATCTCCTCGATGTTGCGGGAGTCGGCGTCGATCTTGATCGTGGGCAGCACGACACGGCCCTCGTAGTCATCGCGGTGGGCAAACTCGTAGCCGGCGGCCACGGTGAGCATGCCGACATCCTTGAAGAGATGTTGGTAGTGGTGGGCGCGGGAGCCACCGACGAACATCGCGGCGGTCTTGCCCTTGAGGCGGCTCTTCACGTCCTCGATCACGGGCCGGAGGGCGGCCATCTCCTGGGCGATGACTTCCTCGGTGCGGTCGATGAGTTGTTTGTCGCCGAAGAATTTCGCGATCTTGCGCAGCGATTTCGCCGTTTGCTCGGCGCCGATGAAGTTCACCTTGACCCACGGGATGCCGAACTTCGTCTCCATCATCTCGGCCATGTAATTGATCGAGCGATGGCACATGACGACGTTGAGGTCGGACGTGTGGCACTTGCAGATTTGCTCGTAGCTGATGTCGCCCGAAAGCGTCGCCGTGACGTGGATGCCGCACTTCTGGAGGAGTTGGTCGATCTCCCAGGCGTCGCCGCCGATGTTGTATTCGCCGAGGACGTTGATGCGGAACTTCGCCTTGTCGGGCTCGTCGAGCAGACCGACCATGTGTTTAAACACGCCGTTGTTGGCGATGTGGTGGCCGGCGGATTGGGAGACGCCCTTGTAGCCTTCGCAGGAGAACCCGAATATATTGATGCCAAGTTCCTCCTTGGCCTTGCGGCAGACGGAGTGGATGTCATCGCCGATCAGGCCGACCGGGCAGGTGGCGTACACCGCGATGGCCTTCGGCTTGAAGATCCGGTAGGCCTCGCGGATGGCGGCGGCTAGTTTCTTCTCACCGCCGAAGATGATCTCCTCCTCCATCATGTCGGTCGTCATGGAGTACTGGAGATAGTTGACCGGCTGGCCGGGTTTCACCCGGGCCAGATTACGGCGCGTGGCCCACGAGTAGTAGGAGCAACCGATCGGGCCATGGGTGATGTGCAGGATGTCGTGGATGGGGCCGATGACGACGCCGCGGCAGCCGGCATAGGTGCACCCGCGTTGGGTGATGATGCCGGGGATGGTGCGGGTGTTGGCGGCGATCTCCGGGGGAGTGCCGGGATCGTTGGTGAGAAGTTGTTTCTCGCGCTTCTTTTTCGTCTTTGCCGGATAGACCGACAGCATCTCGGCACGCACCGTGGCGGCGTCGGGCAGAGGGGCTGAAGGAATCGGGAAGCCTTCGCAGTCGTAGCCCTCTTCGGGCTTTTCGGAAAGTTCGGACATGATGGTGACTTCAGTTTTGGTGGTTGGTTGGCATGCAGGCAGGGTAGGGCGAACCGGGGCGCGGTTTGCGGATGCGGTCCGTGCGCGACGTCCGCCCTACCTTGAAGACCTGCTTGATCGCTGGACCGGCTCAGGCTCCGAGCAGTCCGTACTCCATGAGGAGGTTCTCGAGTTCTTGGATCGAAAGCGGCTTGGGCTTCACGAACAGTTTGTTCTGGTCGATCGCCCGGGCGAGGGTGCGGTACTCGTCGGCTTGCGCGCACTTCGGGTTCCACTCGATGACGGTCTTGCGTTGAATCTCGGCGCGTTGGACGTCGTTTTCACGCGGGACGAAGTGGATCATTTGCGTGCCGAGCTTTTCGGCGAACTTCTCGATCATCTGACGCTCGTTGTCCACCTTGCGGCTGTTGCAGATCAGACCGCCGAGGCGGACGACGCCGGTTTCGGCATACTTCTGAATGCCTTTGCAGATGTTGTTTGCCGCGTACATCGCCATCATCTCGCCGGAGCAGACGATGTAGATTTCCTCGGCCTTGCCCTCGCGGATCGGCATGGCGAAACCGCCACACACGACGTCGCCGAGCACATCATAGAACACATAGTCGAGCTTCTCGTCCTCGTCGTAGGCGCCGAGCTGTTCGAGCATGTTGATCGAGGTGATGATGCCGCGGCCGGCGCAGCCAACCCCCGGCTCCGGGCCACCGGACTCCACGCACAGGCTGGAGCAGAAGCCCTTTGAACGAATGTCCGCCAGCTCGACGTCCTCGCCCTCTTCGCGGAGGGTGTCGAGCACGCTGCGCTGGGCCAGACCGCCGAGGAGCAAGCGGGTGGAGTCGGCCTTGGGGTCGCAACCGACCACCATGACCTTCTTACCCATTTCGACGAGACCGGCGACCGTGTTCTGAGTTGTGGTCGATTTGCCGATACCGCCCTTACCGTAGATCGCTACTTTTCTCATGGTATTTATTTTTTGTTTTAGACTGCTATCAGGAGTGGCCTCTCCTTTAGCGGCATCGGTGCCAACTCGTGCCAGGTTTCCTCAACTCGCTTGTTTTTAGCGCGTAGAAAATTTTCAGGCTTTTTCTGGCACCGAAACGCCTCTGATTTTCCCGACATCAATGTAGGAATCGGGATGTAGGCCGACGTCGACGTCGGCTTTCAGTGGCCTGCCGCATGCGTCTGTGCCTGAACGTCCGTTTTCGAGCCCGCGCGCGGGGCTTGGCGCCGGTTCGCTGGCTCGCGTCCTGCTTGTTTGCGCGTGTGGCCGTCTCCGTCATCTCCCTCCATGATCGCGCGCTTGGCGCCTATCTGGCCTTTGCGGCCGGCGATGCCCTTGGCGCGACGGCAGAGTTCATGACGGCCGGGGAAATCGCCTGCACCTACAAGGGCGGATTGCGCAACATCGTCGGCGGCGGCTGGCTCCACCTCAAGCCGGGCCAGGTGACCGACGATACGCAGATGTCGCTCGCGCTCGGCGATGCCTTGCTCGCGGCCCGCGGGTGGGATTTGCGCATGGTCGCCGACGCATTTGTCGGCTGGATGCGCAGCAAGCCGCCGGACATCGGGCATGCCTGCCGTCGTGGCATCCGGCGCTACATGATCGACGGGACACTCTGCACACCACCGGCCGACGACAATGCCGGCAACGGTGCCGCGATGCGCAACCTGCCCGTGGCGCTCGCCACGCTCGACTCGCCCGAGCTGTTCGCGCGTTGCTCGCTCGAACAGGCGCACATCACGCATCACCATCCGCTCTCCGACGCCGCAACACTCCTCCTGGGGCAGCTCACCCAGATTCTCCTGCTGGGCGGCAGCATTGCCGACTGCCGTGGGTGCGTCACCGAATTCCTCGGACGTCACCCGCGTTTCCATTTCGAACCGTGGCCGGGCAACACCAGTGGCTTCATCGTCGATACGGTGCAGACCGTGCTCCATGCGTTTTTCCGCAACGGCGACATCGAGAGCTGCATCGTGGACGTGGTGAACCGGGGCGGCGATGCCGACACCGCCGGCGCGCTGGTCGGCCAACTCGCCGGCGCCTGCTATGGCGTGCAAGGTTTGCCGCCGCGGTGGTTGAAACAACTCGATGCGCGCATCGTCGAGCGCATCCGCCGCCAAACCGCCTCGCTGCTCGCGCTTCCCCGGCCGCTGCCGCTGCGCGCCGCGACTCCGTCTTCCATTTCCCCTGCATGAGCCCCCAGTCACCCCACTCAGGCCTGAATCGTTGCAACTTGCCGCCCTGGATCATCGCTTCGTGCGAATTCCAGGAGCGGCCTCAGCCGCTCGAAATCGACGGCGCCCGCGCGACCGACCGCCGGCTTTTCGCTCAACTGGATGCGACGTCCGACCCCGAGCAGCGTGGCCAGATCTTTCACGATTACCTCTCGGTGAAATTCCGTCTGCACGAGTGGGACCAATATGAGGCCTCGGCGCGCGCCAGTCTCCGGCACAGCTACGTGCGGTTTCTGGCCGGCTGGGGCGTGGACAGCAACGGACATGCCGGCGCCGTTCTCAAGGCCTGGGTCGAGAGCCGTTTCGGCCTGCGCGCGACCTACCACCACGGCGTGCTGGCGAACGATCGCACCGC
>MWDT01000018.1 GCA_002070825.1 Verrucomicrobia bacterium ADurb.Bin122 | reverse complement strand
CGGTAGCCCTCCTTGGTGAAAGTGGGGAGGACGAAGTTATGGACGGGGGCCTGCGCGTCGGTGGGAGCGGCGGCGAGGACGGTCGCTACGAGTGCGAGGAGAGGGATGCAGCCGAGGCGGTTCACGTGGAGAAGGTCAGACCGCGGGCCCGGAGGATTTGTTCGCAGACGTCGCGGACTGCGCCCCGGCCGGCGTGGCGGCGGGGCACGAAGGTGGCCGCGGCGAGCGCTGCGGGCATTGACTCGCACGGCGCGGCGCCGATGCCGGCCCAGGCGATGGCGGGGGCGTCGAAATCGTCGTCGCCCATGTAAACGCACTCGGCGGCGGTGAGCCCGAGCCGGGCGGCGAGTTCTTCGAGTGCCGCGCGTTTATCCGTGCGGCCTTGGATGAGGTGTGGAACGCGCAGCTCTTGTGCGCGGCGGGTGGTGGCCTGCGAGGCGCGGCCGCTGATCCATGCGACGGCGATGCCGGATTTGATCAGGCGGACGATGCCGGTGCCATCGAGGATGGAGAAGGATTTGCACTCATTGCCGTCGGCGAAGATTTGCACGGTGCCGTCGGTGAGCACGCCGTCCACGTCCATTGCGAAAAGGCGGATGCGTTTCCATGCCGCGGGGCTGGGTTTGCGCTTGGGTTTGTTCTTGGTGGGCATGGGTGCGGTGGGCGGTGGGTCAACCGATCCAGGCGGCGATTTGCTCGATGGCCTTGTCGCGGGTGGGGCGGTAGACGTTTTCCAGCTCGGGCGCAAAGGGGACCGGGATGTCGAGGGAGGCGATGCGCAGCGGTGCGGCCTTGAGCGAGTGGAAGTGTTTTTCGGTGAGGCGGGCGACGAGCTCGGCGCCGAAGCCGTGGGTGCGGCGGCCTTCGTGGATCACGACGAGTCGGTGCGTGCGAGCGAGGGAGGCCTCGATTTCGTCGAGCCGCAGCGGCGAGAGGGCGCGCAGATCCCAGAGGTCGAAGTTGAATTCGTACTCGTTGGCGAAGTAATCGGAGATTTCCTCGGAGAGGTGGACCATTTCGCCGTAGGTGACGACGGTGGCGAAGTCGCCGGAGCGCACGTGGCGGGGGCGCCAGATGTCGCGGAAGTTGGGGTCCCAGACGACGGGCTGTTTGCCGCGCCGGTAGAGGGCCTTGTGCTCGAAGACGAGGGTTGGATTGTCGTCTTCGTAGGCGGCGAGGATGGCGTTGAAGGCGTCCTGCGGGGTGCTTGGGTAGAGGGCTTTCAGGCCTGGGAACGAGAGCAACATCGCTTCCAGCTCTTGTGAGTGGAATGAGCCGAAGGTGAGGCCGCCGCCGCAGGGCAGTCGGAAGACGGCGGGGACTTTGGCACCGGCGCGGAAGTGGTAGGTGGCCGCGTTGAGGCAGACCTGGGTCGTGGCGTCGGTGATGAAATCGGCGAACTGGAACTCTTCGATGGGGCGGTGTCCGTTGAGGGCGAGGCCGATGGCGTAGCCGGTGCAGGCACTTTCGGCGACGGGGACGTTGAGCACACGTGGGCGGCCAAAGCTGGCGAGCAGGCCGTCGGTGACCTTGAAAGCGCCGCCGTAGGTGCCGATATCCTGGCCAATGACGAGAGACTCGGGGCGCTCGGCGAGCACCTTGCGAAGGGCGCGATTGATGGCCTGGGCCATGGTCATCGACTCGGGGGCGCTGCCCGGTTGCGAGTCGAGCGAGGGGATCCAGGAGAGGGCGGCGCCGGAGGTGGCGAAGAGCGACTGCTCCATGCCGGTGGCGTTCGGGCGCGCGACGGCGAGTGCGGAGGCGACGCAGGCTTCGAGGAAGGTGGCGAGCTCGGCTTCGATGGCGGCGAGGCGGGCCTCGCCGTGCTCGGCGGCGAGTTGGGCGCGGAAGCGGGGGAGCGGATCGGCTGCGAAGAAAGAGTCGGCTTCGCCCGGTTTGAGATAGTCGCAGGTGTCGTAGGCGGCGTGGCCGCGCAGGCGCAGGACTTGGGCTTCGATGAGGACCGGACGGCTTTGGCTGCGCGCTTTCTCGATGGCGGCGCAAAGGGTGGTGAGAGCCGTTTTAGGCTCGGTGCCATCGAGGCGGAAGCCTTCGATCCCGTAGCCGGCGGCACGTTGCCAGAGCTCGATGTTGGTGGAGAATTGCTCCGAGACGGGCGTCGAGTAGGCGTAGCGGTTGTTTTCGATAACGAAGACGATGGGCAGGGAGAGCACCGCGGCGAGATTGAGCGACTCGTGGATGTCGCCGGTGCTGGAGGCGCCGTCGCCGAAGAAGGTGAAGCCGACGGCGGTGCGGCCCTGGCGACGCTGGGAATCGGTCATGCCGAGGACGTGCGAGCACATGGAGCCGAGGTGGCTGATCATGGGCAGGGATCGGTTGGCCGGGTCGCCATGGTGCACGTTGCCCTCGCGTGCGTGCGTGGGGCTGCCGGCGTTGGCAAAATACTGGTTGAGGTGCTCGCAGAGGTGGCCGCTCCAGATGAGGTGCCCGCCGAGGCCACGATGGGAGAACGAGACGACATCGGTGCTCTTGTCGGCGAGGAGGGCGAGGGGGACGATGAGGCCTTCGTTGCCCTGGCCGCCGGTGACGGTGCCCTTGATCAGGCCCTGGCGAAAGAGGTCGAGGATGCGGTTGTCGGCCAGGCGGGAGAGTGCCATCCAGGCGAATACGCGCAGGTGCGTTTCGGCGGGAGCTTTATCGATATCCGCAGCGCGCACGTCATGGTTGGCCAAGATCGCGGGAGGAAGGGGAAAAGGCATTGGGCGGAGGTTGGAAACCCGGTTGGCGGGGGACGAGGAAAAAGTCACGCCCCTCGGCTTGGGAGATCACAGGGGGTGTACCTGCCCGGGGCGCATGACCTGCACGGTGTGGCCGCGTGCAGCGGCTGCGCGGGCAAAGGCGTGCGCGTCCTGCCGGATGTGCGGCCAGGTGTCGTAGTGCATCGGGATGGCCAGTGTGGGCTTCAACCAGTCGAGTGCGTCGAGGGCATCGTCGGGCCCCATGGTGTAATTATCGCCGATTGGGAGCAATGCGAGGTCGAGACCACCCCGCGCGATGAGTTGCATGTCGGAAAACAGCGCGGTGTCACCGGCGTGGTAAATCCGGCGGCCTTCGAATTCGAGAAGGAGCCCGCAGGCGGTTCCGAGGTAGATGGGGGCGTGCGCGGGGCCGAGGCTTGAGGAGTGTTGGGCCAGGGTGAGTTTGAGCCGGCCAAAGGGGAAACGCCACGCGCCGCCGGGGTTGAGTCCATGGGTTTTCACGCCCTGAGTGGCGAAGTACTCGGCGATCTCGAAGTTGCCCACGATGGTCGCGCCGTGCCGTCGAGCCAGGGCCAGAGCGTCGCCGACATGGTCGTCGTGCCCGTGGGTGAGCAGGATGTAATCGCAGGAGAGCGACTCCGGGGTGACGCCGTCTGGACAGCCGGGGTTGTCGGTCAGAAATGGGTCGATGACAATGCGCGAGGCGGGCGTTTCGATGAGAAATGCGGAGTGCCCGAAGTAGGTGAGTTGCATTGGCCGGCCAGTCTGGCGGGCGTGGGCGAGGCCGCCAGCCTTTGATGTCGGAGAATTCGTGGTTGTCTTCGCTCGAAAATCTCCCGAGAAACCCCGCGACCTAACACACTTATTGATGGCTATCTCGTCCCCCTCCTCTGGCTCTTCCAACCGCCCCGGCCAGTATCAACGGCGTTACACAAGCAACGATCCGTTTGCCAACATCCGCCGCAACGCGCGCATCCGAGTCCCCGAGATCCGGGTGATTTCGCCTGAAGGCACCCAGCTGGGAGTGCTGCCGACGGCCAAGGCGCTGGCGCTGGCACAGCAGTTCAACCTCGACCTCGTGGAGGTGGCGCCCAACGCCAATCCGCCGGTATGCCGCATCATGGATTTCGGCAAGTACGTGTACGAGGAACAGAAGAAGCAGAACCACGTGAAGTCCACCGCCAGCAAGATCAAGGAGATCGAGCTGACCGCGCGCATCGCGCCCAATGATTTCATGACCAAGATCCGCCACGCCGAGGGGTTCCTCGACGAGGGATCGAAAGTCAAAGTGCGCCTGAAGTTCCGCGGCCGCGAGCTGGCGCATCCCGAGATCGGATTTGGTGTGGTGAAACGCGCCATTGATGAGCTCGCAGGGATGGGCCATCCGGACAGTGAGCCGAAGCTCCTGGGCAAGCACATCAACCTGATGATTTCGCCGCTGCCGGCGAACAAGCGGAAGCCGAAGTATTTTGTCCGCGAGGAATCCGAGCCCGGTGCCGAGGCTCCGAAGCAGGATTAACTCACGCTGGAGCCCCGACGCCGTGCGCCGTGTCGTTCCCTATCTGGCAGGCGCATGCTGGGCGCTGGTGATTTGTGCGGCTGCCGATGTCTCGGCGGCTCCCTTGTCCCGTCCGTCGCGGCCAGGCGAGCGGCCCGCTGCCGTCCGTCCGGCCCCTCCGCGCTCCACGGTTGCGGAGTCGGCCGGAGTCGCGGCGGTCGGAAACAAACGCGCCTCGTCGGCCAAGCGAAACAAGGCCGCCGAGACGATGGATGTGACGGTGTTCGCCCGACAGCACGGGGTGACACTTCAGTGGCTTGAACCGGGAAAGCGTTTTCAACTGAAGGGCAATGGGGCGTCGGTCGAGTTCGAGGTCGGCTCGCGCGAATTTGCCATCAACGGCGCGCGGGCATTTTTGGGTGAGGCCATCCGCATGCCGGAGAAAAAGGCACTCATCAGTCGCATCGATGCGGAGCGATTTGTCGGGCCGATGTTGCGACCGAGTGCGGCAGGGCCGGCGCCGGCACTACGCATCATCGCGCTCGATCCTGGTCACGGCGGACGCGACTCCGGCAAGGTAAACCCGCGGCTGAAGGTCAGCGAGAAGACGCTGACGCTCGACATGGTTAATCGCATGAAGCCGCTTTTGGAAAAGCAAGGGTACCGTGTGGTGCTCACGCGGACGGAGGACCGGTTTGTCGAACTTGCCGAGCGCGCTGAGATCGCCGACCGGGCCGGGGCCGATCTGTTTATCAGTGTGCATTTCAACTCGGTGGAGTCCGGCGCGGAACGAGTGACCGGAGTCGAGGTGTTTACGATGACTCCACAGCATCAGCTGTCCACCGATCAAAATCCGGACAGCCAGGCCTCGAAGGCCAATCCCGGTAATCTGTACGACGGGTGGAATGCGGTGCTCGGCCATTGCCTGCACAAGGCGATGCTCGACGATATGAAGGTCCCTGATCGCGGCCTCAAACATGGCCGGCTCGCGGTGCTGCGACTCTCGTCCTGTCCGGCCGCCTTGGTCGAGGCGGGCTATCTGTCCCATCCGGACGAGACGCGCAAACTCATGAAGCCCGCCTACCGGCAGCAAATCGCAGAGGCGTTGGCTGATGGTGTGCGCAACTATGCACGCGCGCTGGAGTCGGCCCGCAAGAAGCGTTAATCGACAAAAAACACCCGCCGCGAAACGGGCGGGTGTTTGAAGTGTGCAGGCCGGCGGGTGACCGCGGGGATGATCAGAGCTTGTCGACGATCTTGTCGGCGAGCCCGTACGCGATGGCCTCTTGGGCGTTGAGGTAGAAATCGCGGTCAGTGTCTTGGGAGATCTTTTCCAAGGGCTGGCCGGACGCGGCGGCGAGGATGCCGTTGAGCTCGTGGCGGAGTTTTTCCATCTCCTGCGCCTGGATGTTGATATCGGTTGCCGGACCAGTGAAGCGCCCGGAAATGAGGGGCTGATGGATGAGGACGCGCGAGTGCGGGTAGAGGAACCGGCGTCCTTTGGGGGCGGCGCTGAGAAGAATCGAGCCCATCGAGGCCGCCATGCCGGTGACGACGACGTTGATGGGGGAGCTGATCAGTTGAATGGTGTCGTAGATCGCCATGCCGGCGGTGATGGAGCCGCCGGGGGTGTTGATGTAAAAGGTGATGTCTTTTCCGGGGGCGACCGCCTCGAGGTAGAGCAGTTTTTCGGTGATGTCCTTGGCGGTCGCGTCGGTGACTGCGCCCCAGAGGAAGATTTTACGCTGGGCGAGAAACTTTTTGGCCATCATCGCGGCGACGGGGCTGGCTTCTTTGCCGCCGCACTTCTCCTCGTCTTCGTCGTTATCGTCGTCGTCCGAGTAGGATGGGGCGGTTGAAGCGAGAGGGGACTGATAGTGGTCGAAGGACATGATGCGCGTAGATTGTGGGGAGTCGGTCGGTTGACAAGTGCGCAGCGCACGCGGCGTGGCAGACCTTGTGGGGCATTTTTCTAGGGTTTTTGCTGATTACGCTAAAGGTTTTCCCTTATGCGCCGATGAAACGCCCGAAATGGACGCATTGTCGGCTGTGCATGGATGTCCCGATAGTACTTCGCGACGCATTGAGGCCGTTGCGCAGGAGCTTGGTTATCTGCCCTCCGCACCGAGGATTCTGCCTAAGCTGCGTCAATTGCTTTGCGATGCCAACTCGCCTCTGCGGGACATCGTGATGCTGATCAAGCTTGATGCGGGCATCGTCTCACGGGTGCTCCACGTGGCCAATAGCGTGTATTACAACAAAACCGGCGAGCGTTGCCTGGCGGTCGATGAGGCAATCGGGCGGGTGGGGTATGATCAGATTTACGAGATGGTTTCGTATGCGGCCTCCTCACAGCTGTTGGCCCGGCCGTTGGTGGTGTATGGAATCGAGGCCGATGAGCTGTGGAATTTTTCGGTGGCGGGGGCGCTCGCGGCAGAGGCGATTGCCGGGGCGGTGGGCGAAGATCGCGGCGTCGCTTACACGGTGGGGCTTTTGCACTGCGTAGGCATGGTGGCCATCGAAGAATGGGCGATGCACCATCAGTATAGCCTGACGCTCGCCAGCCATGGCATGCCCGAGGAGTACACGACCGGCGAACGCGCAGCGATGGGTTTCACCCAAGCCGATATCGGCGCCGCCCTTCTGGCACGGTGGGATTTTCCGCCGGAGATGGTGGATCCGGTCCGGTATCAGTACGCTCCGCGGGAGTGCCTGAGCCACGGACGGATGGCGAGTATCCTCCATGTCGCGAAATGGGTCCGTGGAATGGCGTGCGAGGATGGAGGCATGCCGCCACTGCCAGATGCTGGAGTCTTGCGTTTGCTTGAGATCGAGTCGGGCCAGTTGGTGCGGATGGCTGGGGGAATCCGATTAAAATTACTTACATTGCGGCATTTGCTGGAATCCCAGTAAGCTTTTAGCCTTCAAGGCCGATAAACCAAAGAGCATGGCTTCCGTTCCCGAAGCGCCTTCAGTGCATGTTTGCAGTTCGCCCGAACAACTTGTGCGGCAGCTCAAGGCGCTCCCGCCTGTCCCCAAGATCATGCTGCGGCTGCAGCCGATGCTCGCCGACTGCAACACGGACATCAACGATGTCGCCAATCTGATCCGCTTGGAGCGTTCGCTGGCCGCGCGACTCATTCAGGTGAGCAACAGCGCCTACATGGGGCTGGGGTCGCGGGCGCGAAGCGTGGAGGAAGCCATCAACCGCCTCGGATTCCGCGAAGTCCGCCGGATCGTCTCCGTGGTGATCGGCATGCACATCATGGAAAAGCCGCTCCCGGCCTACGGCATCGACGCGCGCGATCTGTGGCGCCAATCGATCGCGTGTGCGATCGCGGCCGAACTGTTTGCGCCCAACATGGGCGAGGATGGGGATGCGGCGTACACGTTGGGGCTGTTGCACAGCGTCGGCATGGTGGTCGTCAACGCTTGGGCGGCCATGGTTGCCCCGCAGACGCGCCTCGCTTCCCAGGGGTACCCGGATGACTGTACACAGGCCGAGCGCGCCTTGCTCGGCTTTACCAACGCCGATACCGGCGCCGAGCTTTTGCGCATGTGGGATTTTCCTGATTCGGTGGTCGATCCGGTGCGCGCACAGTACCAACCGGTGCTCGCGTCGACGCAGCCGCAGCTCGCGCACCTGCTGCTCGTCTCGCGCTGGATGAGATCGGCGGTCTGCGATCCGGCCATGCCACAGGTGATGCCTGACCCGCGGAGCATGAGCGTCGTCGGCGTGGATGAATCCGCGTTGCGCGACGCCGTCGGGCTTGTGCGCGAGCGGCTCGATGAGGCGACGAAACTGCTCGAGCCCAGCTGAGTGCCGAAATCGTTCTGAGGCTTCCCACTTGCCGGCGCGTGGTGTGTCTGCAAAACGCTAGCCATGCCCACCGCTGTCTGCCCCACGATCCTCGTTGTCGACGACGAACGGGCCATTGCGGACACGGTGGTGTACGCCCTGCGCACCGAGGGATTCTCCCCCGAGTGGTGTGGCACGATTTCGGCGGCGCGCGACCGGCTGGGCAAGGGCACGCCGGCGCTCATGGTGCTGGATGTGGGGTTGCCTGATGGCAACGGATTCGATTTCTGCCGGGAGCTTCGCAGGCAGCATCCGCAGCTTCCCGTGATCTTTCTGACCGCGCGCAACGAGCTCATCGATCGGGTGGTCGGACTCGAAATCGGGGGCGACGATTACCTCACCAAGCCCTTTTCGCCGCGGGAGCTGACGGCGCGGGTGAAGGCGGTGCTCCGTCGCCCCTCCATGGTGGCCTCGCCGGCCTGTGGAGTGGAGCCCCGCGTGGACGGTTCGCCGACCTGGACTCTCGATGAAGGTCGCTGCCGGATCAGCTATCGAGGCACCGCGCTCGATCTCACGGCGACTGAGTTTCGGCTGCTCCGTGCGCTGGTGGCGCAGCCCGGGCGCGTTTTCACGCGAGACCAGTTGATGGAAGCGGCGTGGAGCGATCCGGGGGCGAGTGTCGATCGCACGGTTGATGCCCATGTGAAAACTCTGCGCGCAAAACTGCGTGCGGGAGGCGCGACCGAGGATCCGATTCAGACGCACCGGGGATTGGGGTATTCACTGCGGGAGGATTTGTGAGCCTCCGTCTTCGGCTCGTCGCGCTGCTGATAGGGATTTTCGCACTGGGCGAGTGGATGGTGGTGCGTGTCGTCCTTGCGGAGGTGCGCCCGCGCTACCTTGAGAGCATGGAGGAGTCGCTGGTGGATGCCTCCCGGCTGCTGGCGGCGATGCTGGAAACGCAATTGCGCGATGGTGCCCTCGACGTGGCATCGCTGCGCAAGGCCGATGCCGCCGCGCGCCGCGAGATGTTTTTCGCGCAGATCTACTCGCTGCAGAAGACGCAGATCGATTTGCGCGTGTATGTGACCGATGCGGCCGGGCGCGTGGTGTTCGATTCCGACGGTGGCCGCGCGGAAGGGGCGGACTACTCGAAATGGCGCGATGTGCGCCTGACGTTGCAAGGCGAGTATGGCGCGCGCGCGACCGAGGTGGAGCCGGGCGATCCAGAGTCGCTCATGCTCTACATCGCGGCGCCGATCCGGCACCGTGGCGACATCGTCGGGGCGCTTTCGGTGGGAAAACCCACGCGGGCGATCGGCGGGCTCGTCGCCTCGGCGCAGCGCCGGCTGCTCTACTACGCGGTGGGCGGCGGTCTCGGGGTGCTGCTCGTGTTATTGCTCACGGCGCATTGGGTGATCGTTCCAATCGAGCGCTTGACCGAGTACGCGCGGGCGGTGCGCGATGGCAGACCTGCGGTGCTTCCGCCGTTACCCGGGCGCACGCTCCGGGTATTGGGCAACGCGTTTGCGGAGATGCGCGAATCGCTGGAGGGGCGGCAGCACTTGGAGCGGACGACGCAGGCGCTGGCCCATGGCATCAAGGCCCCGCTCGCGGCGGTGCGTGGTGCGGCCGAATTATTGGGCGAGGAGATGCCGCTGGAGGAGCGGCGGCGGTTCGTCGAAAATCTGCGTGCGGAGTCTGGACGGATCGAGCAGATCGTCGAGCGCCTGCTGCGGTTGACTGCGCTTGAGGCACGGGGAGCGCTCCAGACGCGCGAGCGGATCGATTTGGGTAGGCTCGCCGATCAGACGGCCGAGACTTTCCGCACCCCGGCGGAGATGGCGGGAGTGGAGTTGCGACTCGAATGCGCTCCCGTGGTGGTGTGTGGTGATCGGCAGCTTTTGCAGGAGGCGTTGGCAAACCTCATCCAAAACGCGGTGGAATTTTCGCCGCGGGGTTGCGCCGTGGTCATCGGGGTGCATGCCGAGGATGGCCAGGCATGCGTGACGGTGGCCGATGGAGGGCCGGGCGTGCCGGAGTATGCGCTCCCGCGTGTTTTCGAGCGGTTTTATTCGCTGGAGCGTCCGTCGAGCGGGAGAAAGAGCACGGGGTTGGGGCTCTCGCTGGTGCGCGAGATCATACACCTGCACGGTGGCGAGGTGACGCTGGAGAACCGCCGGGAGGGCGGCGCGCTGGCGACCTTGCGTTTGCCCGTGGCTTGAGCCCGGGATTCTGGGCAGCCGGGCGGCTCAGGCCCCGCCGGGCGTGCCGGCGAGGACCGCTTTGTTTTTCGCAAACATCGCGGCAGCCTGCGCGCGGCGCGTGACCTCCAACTTGTCGAACATGTTGGCCAGATAGTTCTTAACGGTCTTCTCGCTGAGGTTGAGGGCCATCGCGACTTCCTTGTTGGTTTTTCCCTCTGCAATGAGGGCGAGGACGCGCTGCTCCTGGGGCGAGAGTGAGGCGAGCGCCTGCACGTCATTGTTACTCCCGCTTTTCACCATGCGCATCACGCGGCTGGTCACGGCTGGATCGAGGATGGATTTGCCGGCGGCGACATCTCGGATCGCCTGCGAGAGCGCGCGGGCATCGACCTCTTTGAGAAGGTAGCCGTGGGCCCCGCAGCGGATGGCTTGGTCCACCAGGGAATCGTCGGCGACGGAGGTGAGCACGAGCACGCGCGTATCGGGTAGGTGTTTGAGGATGCCACGGCAGGCATCGAATCCCGTGCCGTCGGGCAGGCGGATGTCGAGGAGGACGACCTGGGGTTTAACGCGGCGGCAGGTCTCGACCGCCGAGGCCACGTTGTGGGCGTCGCCCACAATTTCCATGGTGGGGTCGGCGCCGATGAGTGCGCGGAGTCCCATGCGGACGACTTCGCTGTCGTCCACGATCACGAGGCGTATGGGGGCTGGAGTATCGTTTGTCATGCCGTCGGTGGTTCGAAAATTGGGAGAGTGAGGACGAGGCGGGTGCCTGCGCCAAGATGACTTTCGACCCTAATATCGGCACCGAGCGTCGCCGCACGAGCCTGCATATTGCGGAGCCCGTGGCCGCCTTCCCGAAGCGTGGTGGTGTCAAAGCCCCGGCCGTTGTCTTGTACGAGGATGGCGACGGATTGCTCGGATTTTAGGAGGCGGACGGTAAGGGCGGTGGCCTGGCCGTGGCGCAGGGCGTTGCTGACGGCTTCGCGCAGGATCTGAATCAGTTCGCGATCCTGCTCCAGCGTGAGGGCGGCGGCGGCCTCTTCGTCGAGGCGCAGGTCGATGCTGACATCTCGGCCCGCGCGGAGCTCGTCGAGGAGGGCGTGGATGGATTGTTTGAGACCGGAGCGGCGGAGAGAGTCCTCCGTGAGCCCACCGATGAACTGGCGGACTTCGCGGATGGTGCCGTTGATCGCGCCGAGGGCCTGCTCGAGTTGTTTGTCGGCTTTGTCGGGCGCGGTTCCGAGGGTGCGACGTGCAGTCTCGACGGTGAGACCGGCGGCATAGAGTGACTGGATCAACCCGTCGTGCAGGTCGCGCCCGAGGCGGATTTTCTCCTCGAAGGACTGCGAGAGAAGTTGCTGATTGAAGCGTAGGTCCTCCTCGGTGCGCTGACGCACGGTGCGCTCCTCGTTGAGCTCGGCATTCTGGGCCACGGTGGTTTTGGCGAGTTGCTCCAGACCGAGCATCTCGGCCCGCATGGTGGTAAAGGGGATGCTGGCGGCGGTGGCGGTGTTGCGCTGGCGCAGCCAGAGGACGATCGCCCATGTGACCAGGGCGAAGATCGCGACGAGAAAGACGCCGAGGAGTTGGAATGCGATCCGGTGATTGACCAGGACCGAGCCGCTGGCCGTGAGCGGAAAGTGGCCCCGCAGCAGGTGAGTCGGGGCACTGGCCGCGGGCGGGACGTAGTCCACGATGATTTGTCTCCCATCTTTGGGTGCTGGCGGTGCAGGGATGGGCAGTCGGGCGACATCCCCACCGAGCACATCACTGATGATCTGGAAATCGAGTTCGTCCCAGCTGGCGAGAGGCTTGGTGTGTAGGGAGACGGCCTGGGCGAGGCGCATGGCCATCCCGCGTTCGGCGTCGGCGCGGGCATGTCGGGCTTCGTTGCGCAGCCATGACTGCGCCGCCACAGCGACGATCAGGATGACCGACAGCATGACGATGGTGAGGCCGAGCAGGCGGGTAAATGGGTTCATCCTTCGGGTGGCGGGGCGATTACGCGCCGGAGTGTGCCTGCGGGTGCGGTGGCGTCAAAACTTTCGACATTGGCGGATGAGCCGTTTTCGTTAGCTAGCTCAACTCATGAAGTCGTTTTATATCACCACTGCGATCGATTATGTGAACGGTTCGCCGCACCTCGGCCACGCGTACGAGAAGGTGCTGACGGACGTCATTGCCCGGTTTCGGCGGTTGATGGGCGACAAGGTCCATTTCCTCACCGGCGTCGATGAGCACGGCCAGAAGGTCCAGCAGAGCGCGCGCAAGCGCGGCATCCCGCCCCAGCAGTTCTGCAACGAGGTTTCGCAGGAGTTTCGCAACCTGTGCACGCGGCTGAACATCTCCAATGACGATTTCATCCGCACCACCGAGCCGCGCCACAAGTCGGTCGTGCGCGACGCGCTTCAGAAGCTCTTTGACCGTGGCGAGATTTACCGCGCCGACTACAAGGGCTTTTATAGCACGCGCCAGGAGCAGTTTCTCCAGGAGAAGGACCGCCTGCCCAACGGCGCCTGGCCCGAGATTTTCGGCGAGGTCACCGAGATCACGGAGAGCAACTATTTCTTCAAGCTGAAGGCCTATCAGCCGTGGCTCATCGAGTTTCTCCAGCAGAACGAGAACTTCATCTTCCCGCGGTACCGCCAGAAACAGGTGCTCGAATTCCTGAAGGAGCCGCTCAACGACCTGTGCATCTCGCGTCCGCGCGAGCGCCTGGAGTGGGGCATCGCGCTGCCGTTCGACGAAAATTACGTCACCTACGTCTGGTTCGACGCGCTGCTGAACTACTACTCCGCCGTCGCCGACAAGGGTCTTTGGCCTGCCGATTTCAACGTGATTGGCAAAGACATCCTCGTGCCGCCGCACGCCGTGTACTGGCCGATCATGCTCAAGGCGATGGGCCTGCCGCCGCCGAAGTCGCTGCTCGTGCACGGCTGGTGGCTGCAAAGCGGCCAGAAGATGTCCAAGAGCTCGGGCAACGCCGTCAACCCCCTCGACCTCATCGATCAATTCGGCGCGGATGCGTTCCGCTACTTCCTGATCCGCGAGATGAACGTCGGCCAGGACAGCGAGTTCACCCTCGAGCTCTTCCTGAGCCGCTACAATAGCGACCTCGCCAACGACCTCGGCAATCTCGTCAACCGCACGCTCAACATGACCAACCGCTTTGGCGGTGGCGTCGTGCCGGCGGCGGAGATCGTCGAAGACCCCGAGCGCGAATTGCACGAGCTCTGGGAAAAGACGCGCACCGAGGCGCTGCCCTTGTGCGAGGGCATGCAGTTCCATAGCGCGCTCGACCGCGCCTTCACCTTCATCAAGGCGATCAACGCCTACATCGAGAAACGCGCGCCGTGGAAGCTCGGCAAGTCGACCGAGGCTGCCGACCAGGCTCGCCTGCGCACCTCGCTGGCCACGATGGCCGAGTCGCTGCGCCTCGGCTCGACATTGATCCAGATGGTCATGCCGACGACCACGCAGAAGATCCACGCTGCGCTGGGCTACACGCCGGGCTCCGGCTGGGCCGACGAACTCGTCTGGGGCTCGCGGTTGACCGGCTGCAAGGTCGAAGCCGGGCTCGTGCTCTTCCCGCGTCCGCAACCGGCCGCCCCGAAGGCCTGAGCCACACCACGGCGAAGCGCCGCCAAGGGAATCTCCGTGCGACTTTTGCCACTCGATCCAGCCGCCAACGCCTCCGCCGAGGCGTTGCGCGGTTTCTTGGAACAGTGCCGGCAGGCGGCGATCCAGGTCGGGCGCGAGCAGCTCGTGAGCATCTCGATGGAGGTCGATGCGCTCGATCCGCTCGC
>MWDT01000017.1 GCA_002070825.1 Verrucomicrobia bacterium ADurb.Bin122 | reverse complement strand
CAGATGGTCCTCGTCTATACCGGCGAGCATGGCTCGCTGAAAATCGCCGGGACGGTCTCGGTCGGTTGCACCACCCTTGAGGCGAAAGCGGGCACCACCTACTACGTGTTGGTGAGCGCGTATTACACCGGTTATGGATCGTGGGCCTATGTCACTGTGCAGCCCAACATGGACGGTGAAGTGCCCACCACCACCGCCATCAACATGGCAGCCGTTTCGACCCGTGCGTATTGCAAAAAGGGCTCGGCCGTCATCCCCGGCTTTGTCGTTGCCGGCGTCGAGCAATACGTGATCGTGCGTGCCGCGGGCCCGTCGCTTTCGGCTTCCGGCATTCAGAACTACATGCGCAATCCGAAGCTCGATCTCTACCAAGGCTCCACGGTCCTCGCCTCCAACGATGATTGGACTCCGGGCTCCGCCCAGGTCCTGACCGAGGTCGACATCGGCCGCGTGTGCGCCGCCGTCGGCCTGACGCCCTTCGTCTCGGGCAGCAAGGACGCCGTCATCATCCGCAAGCTGAGCCCTGGCGTTTACACTGCGCACGCCACCTCTTCCACGGATACACAGAGCGCCTACGATAGCTCGACCTCCACGGACAAGGCCCCGCTGGGTGAAGGCGAAGTCGTGGTCGAGGTCTACACGATTCCGGCCGGAGTGATTTCCGCCACCAACCTCTAAGCGTCGCTGATCGTCTCTCCCGAGCCCGCCTTTTCGAAGGCGGGCTTTTTCTTTGCCGCGTAGTGTGCCCACTTGCGCCGCACCACGCTCTCCGCGTAGCGTGCGGGCCTGCCCATCATGCCACTTGCCCGCGAGCCGTTCTCCCCTGCCGATTCGTTTGTACGCCGACACCTCGGCGCCTCCGGTGAGGAAGCCTCCGCCATGCTGGAAACGCTCGGCCAGCCTTCGCTTGATGCGCTCGTCGCGGCGGCTCTGCCCCCCGCTATTCGGGTCTCCCGGTTGAATCTGCCCGAGCCTCTTGGCGAACTTGGCGCGCTGGGCGAGCTGCGTGCGCTCGCGTCCGAAAACCGCCTTTATCGCAGCTTTATCGGCCAGGGATATCACGATACCTCGGTGCCGGCGGTCATCCGGCGCAACATCCTCGAAAACCCCGCGTGGTACACCGCGTACACACCCTACCAGGCCGAGATTTCCCAGGGGCGCCTGGAGGCATTGCTCAATTTCCAGACCATGGTTTGCGAGCTCACCGGACTGGAGATCGCCAACGCCTCCCTGCTCGACGAGGGCACGGCGGCCGCCGAGGCGATGATGCTCTGCGCCCGCGTGCAGCCCACGCGCGGCGGCGTGTTTTTTGTCTCCTCAGCTTGCCATCCGCAGACGATCGACGTCGTGAGAACCCGCGCGCAGGCGCAGGGCCTCATCGTCGTCGTGGATGATCACCGGACGGCCGAGCTGCCGGCTGGTCTGGTCGGCGCCCTCGTGCAGTATCCCGATACCCACGGCAACATTTGGGACTATGCCGGCTTTTTCGGTCGTGTGCATGCCGCCGGTGCCCTCGCCGTGGTCGCGGCCGATCTCCTCGCTCTCACGCTCTTGCGGCCCCCTGGCGAGTTTGGCGCCGATGTCACCATCGGCTCCTCGCAACGTTTCGGCACTCCACTCGGATTTGGCGGGCCGCACGCTGCGTTTTTCGCCACGCTCGATGCGTACAAACGCCAGATGCCGGGCCGCCTGGTCGGTCAGTCAAAGGATGCCCACGGCAACCCCGCGCTTCGCCTCGCTCTCGGCACCCGCGAGCAGCACATCCGGCGCGAGAAAGCCACGTCCAACGTCTGCACGGCGCAGGCGCTCCCCGCCATCATGGCCTCGATGTACGCCGTGTATCATGGGCCCAAAGGCCTACGGCGCATCGCCACGCGCGTACGGCGGCTCACCGCTCTGCTGGCCTCGACGCTCCGGCGCCTCGGCGCCCGCGTGAATGCAGAGCCGGTCTTCGACACGCTTGCGGTGGGCAACGTCGCCGCGCTGCGCACGCATGCCGCCGCAGCAGCCCGACGCTTCAGTTTGCGCATCCTCGACGAGACGACGGTCGGCCTTTCGCTCGACGAGACGACGACGCTCGACGAAGTGCGCACGCTGGCCGGGCTCTTCGGCGATCCCGCGGTCTTCGATATGGACGTGGCCGCGCTGGACGCATCGGCCCTCCCGCTCCCCGCACCGCACGCGCGCACCTCGGCGTTTCTTACGCAGCCCGTTTTCAATTCATACCACAGCGAGCACGAGCTGTTGCGCTACATCCGCCGGCTTGAGGCGAAGGACCTTTCGCTCTGCCATACGATGATTCCGCTCGGCTCGTGCACCATGAAGCTCAACGCCGCCAGCGCGATGTTGCCCATTAGCTGGCCGGAATGGAGCCAGATTCACCCCTTTGCCCCGCCGGAGCAGACGCGCGGCTATCGAATGCTCTTTCGCGATTTGCAATCCTGGCTGGCCGAGATCACCGGGTTTGCTGCTGTGTCGCTCCAGCCCAACGCCGGGTCGCAGGGCGAATATGCCGGGTTGCTCGCCATCCGGGCGTACCACGCCGCCCGCGGACAGGCGCACCGCCGGCTCTGCCTGATCCCAGAGAGCGCGCATGGCACCAACCCGGCGAGCGCCGCAATGGCCGGGCTCACCGTGGTCCCCGTGGCCTGCGATGCTGGAGGCAACATCGACGTGGCCGATCTTCGAGCCAAGGCGTCGCTCCATGCCGGCGAGCTCGCTGCGATCATGATCACGTATCCCTCGACACACGGCGTTTTCGAGCCGGCGATCCAGGAGGTCTGCGAGATCGTACACGAGCACGGCGGGCAGGTTTACATGGATGGGGCCAACATGAACGCGCTCGCGGGGCTGGCCTCGCCTGGCCGGATCGGCGCCGATGTGTGCCACCTCAATCTGCACAAGACCTTCGGCCTGCCGCACGGAGGCGGCGGCCCAGGTGTCGGCCCGATCGGGGTCGCTTCGCATTTGTTGCCTTATCTGCCCGGGCATTCCGTGGTGGCACCGCAGGGTGGCGCGGCTGCGGGAGCGGTGGCCTCTGCGCCTTGGGGCAGCGCGTCGCTCCTCGTGATTGCTTGGCTCTACATTCGCATGCTCGGGGCCGATGGGCTGCGTACCGCCACGGAGCGCGCGATTCTCGGCGCCAACTACGTCGCCCACCGTCTCGCGCCTTATTTCCCTGTTTTGTACCGCGGCGCTGGCGGACTGGTGGCACATGAGTGCATCCTGGATTTCCGCGCGTGGAGGGCACATGGCATCGAGGTGGAGGATGTTGCCAAACGCCTGATGGATTATGGCTACCATGCGCCCACGATGTCCTTCCCCGTGCCGGGCACGCTCATGATCGAGCCCACGGAGAGTGAGTCGAAGCGCGAGCTGGACCGTTTTTGCGATGCGCTCATCGCCATCCACGCCGAGATGTCGGCGGTCGCTGGCGGGACGATGGATGCGCACGACAACCCTCTGAAAAACGCACCGCACACGGCTGCGGCGGTCTGCAGCGATACGTGGAGCCATCCGTACACCCGCCAGGTTGCGGCGTTTCCGGATCGGTGGTCGCAGGCCGACAAGTTTTGGCCCAGCGTGGGGCGCGTGGACAATGTTTACGGCGACCGCAATCTGGTGTGCACCTGCAGCTGACGACGGGGTGCGAGCGGGCCAGGTTTTCCCTGACTTGCTTGTTTTCGCTTCCCGTCGCGGGGGCGGAGCCGGTATGGATGGACCCGAATGAACAGTCTCTACGCCTCGTTGCGCAATGGTTCCCTGGCTCGCGCCGGTCTCCTGGCCGTGGCGTTGCTGGGACTCGCCGGATGCGCCTCGGTGAAGCGTGCGGCAGTGGGCCAGATGGCGGATGCGCTGGCCGGAGGCGGTTCAAGCTACGCTTCTGACGATGATCCAGAGCTCATTCGTGAGGCGACGCCGTTTAGTCTGAAGTTGATGGAAAGCGTGCTTGCGCAGACGCCGGAGCATCGCGGCTTGTTGCAGGCCTGCGCGAGCGGGTTCACGCAATACGCGTACGGATTTGTCCTGCAGGAGGCCGATGAATCCGAGACCGCCGATTTTGCCCGCGCTGAGGCGGGGCGCGTGCGTGCGAAGAAACTTTTTCTCCGCGCCAAGGCCTATGGCCTGCGCGGTCTGGAGGTGGCGCATCCGGGGTTTACCGCGGAGCTGATGCGCGATCCGAAGGCCGCGGCAGCCCGAGCCGAGAAGGACGATGTGGGGTTGCTTTACTGGACGGCGGCGGCCTGGGGCGGTGCGGTTTCCCTCGGGAAAAACGACCCGGAGCTGATCGCGGAGATCCCGCAGCTGGAGAGTCTGATCGATCGCGCGCTTGCACTCGACGAGTCGTGGGGCGGTGGCGCGATCCACGCGTTTCTCATCACATACGAAATGAACCGGAGCGGTTTGGCGGGGGATCCCGCGGAGCGTGCGCAGCGGCATTTCGAGCGTGCGATGGAGTTGTCGTCGGGGCGGCTCGCCGGGCCATATGTGTCCTATGCGGAGTCGGTTTGTGTGGAGCGGCACGATGCGGCGGGCTTTGTGGCCTCGCTGGAGAAGGCTCTCGCAATCGACCCGAATGCCGAGCCGGAACAACGGCTGGCAAATCTCGTGATGCAGCGGCGGGCACGCTGGCTGCTAGCGCACCAGGAGGATTTATTCCTCACCGTTGGTCAGACCCTGCGGTACTGATACCTTTCATTATGCCAGCATTCGCTCATTGCCGCCGCTGGGCGGTTTGTCTCCTCGCTTTGGTGTCTGCCGCGACGTTGTGTGCGGCACCGATCAAGATGGGCACGCTCGCGCCCGTGGGCTCCTCGTACCACAAGATCCTTCAGGGGCTCGGCGAGACTTGGAAGCGGGAGTCGGGCGGTGCGGTGGAGCTGAAGATTTACGCGGGCGGAAAAGCTGGCGGCGAGGCGGAGATGGTGGGGTTGATGATGGGGAACAGCCTCCAGGCCGCGGTGCTGACCGCCGTGGGGCTGGGCGAAGTGGACCGCTCCGCCAAAGGGCTCCAGTCGTTGCCCATGGCATTCGAAAGCCTGGAGGAGGTCGATTACGTGGGCGAAAAACTCCAGCCGCGGCTCGAGGAGATTCTGGCGCAAAAGGGTTTTGTGGTGCTGTTTTGGACCGACGTCGGCTGGGTGCGCTTCTTTGCCAACCAGCCGGTCATGACGCCGGACGACCTGCGCAAGCTGCGTCTATTCACGTGGGTGGGCGACTCCGAGCAGATGGAGATCGTGAAGTCGGCGGGGTTTAACCTCGTTGCGATCGAGACAGCCGACATCGTGCCGAGTTTGCAGACGGGGTTGATCGATGCCGTGCCGATGCCTCCCTTTTTCGCGTTGGCGGGACAGGTGGACAAACGCGCGCCGTACATGCTTGAGCTGAACTATGCGCCGCTGGTCGGTGCGTGCGTGGTCAACAAGAAGACGTGGGATGCGCTGCCCTCGGAGTTGCGCGCGACGTTGATGGCCTCGGCGCGTGCGGCGGGCCGGGAAATGAAGGCGACGGGACGGCGCGAGAGCGCGGAATCCGAGGCGGCGATGGTCCGTCGCGGCCTGACGATCGCGAAGCCATCGCCGGAGATCGTGGCCGAGTGGCGCAAGATGGCCGAGGCACAGTATCCGAAAATTCGTGGGCGGATGATTCCCGCGGACGTTTTCGACGCCGCGCTCCGCAGCATCCAGGAATACCGGGCCCAACCTCATCCGTGAAGCTGCCCGGCCCCGATCAGTCCGTTCGGAAGATCCACTGGATGCGCCCGCTGCACGTGGGCGAGGACGTGGTGGTTTCCCTCGCGTTTGCCCTGATGGTGCTGCTGCCGGTCTCAGAAGTGGTGCTGAGGTTCTTTTTCCGCGGGGGAATCCCGTCCTCGGTTTCGGTGGTGCAGCATCTGGTGCTCGTCGTGGGGATGCTCGGTGGCGCCCTGGCTGCGCGGGAGAACCGGTTGCTGGCTTTTGCCGGGGCGGCGCAATGGATCCGCGGGTCGGTGGCGGATGTTGCGCGGGTGGTTTCGCACGGGGTGGGCGCGGCGATGTCGGCGGGGCTGTGCCTGGCGAGCTGGCAGTTTGTGGTGTCGCAGCACCGGCTGGCGCGCGTTTTTGCATACGGGATTCCTCTGTGGGTGGTGCAGTCGCTGCTGGTGGTTGGATTTGCCGCAGTGGCGTTGCGGTTGATCTGGCATGCCGCGCCGAAATGGAGCGGGCGCATGGGGTCGGTGGCGCTCGCGACCGGGGTGCTGGCGGTGGGAATCTGGGCGCCGATCGATCCGGCGGCGTTGCGCTGGCCGGCGCTGGGGTTGCTCGGCATCGCGGTCGTGCTTGGTGCCCCGATTTTCACGGCGCTGGGCGGTGCCGCGATGATTTTGCTGTGGAGCGGTGGCGAACCGATTCTGCCTGTGCCGCTGAAGTTGTACCAGCTGACGGTCAACCCGACGCTGCCGAGCATCCCGCTATTCACGCTTGCTGGGTATTTGCTGGCCGAGAGCCAGGCGGCGCACCGGTTGGTGCGGTTGTTTCAGGCGTTGTTCGGCGGGTTGCGCGGCGGCCCGGCGATCGCGACGACGCTGGTGTGTGCGTTTTTCACGACGTTCACCGGTGCCTCCGGGGCGACGATTCTTGCGCTGGGTGGCGTGTTGATGCCCGTCCTGCTGGCGGCGCGTTATTCGGAGCGCTCGGCGCTGGGACTGCTCACGGGTGCCGGTTCGCTGGGCATGTTGTTTCCGCCATGCTTGCCGCCGATGCTGTACGCGATCATCGCGAGCGGTGGCGGGGTGGTGAGTGTGAGCATCGAGGAAATGTTCAAGGCGGGGCTGTTGCCCGGACTGCTGCTGGTGGGTATGACGGCATGGTGGGGCATCCGGCAGGGGCCAAAACTGGGCGAGGCAGGCCGGCAGCCGTTTGTCTGGGCGGAGGCGAAGGCGGCACTATGGGGCGCCAAATGGGAGCTGCTCGTGCCGGTGGTTGCGCTGGGGTCGTTGTTTGGTGGATTCGCGACGCCGGTCGAGGCCGCTGCACTGACGGCGGCCTATACGCTGGTTGTCGTGAGCGTGCTGCACCGCGACCTCCGGAGTCTGCGAGATTTGTGGCGGGTAATTTCGGAGTGCGGCCTGCTGATGGGCGGCGTACTGCTCATCCTCGGCGTGGCGTTGGGCTTCACTCACTATCTGGTGGACGCGGAGATCCCCGACCTGGCGGTCGCGTGGGCGACGAGCACGATCCACTCGAAGTGGCTTTTCCTGCTCGGGCTCAATCTGGTGCTGCTGGTGGTGGGCGGCTTGGTGGAGATTTACGCGGCAATCGTGGTGATGGTGCCGTTGATCGTGCCGCTCGGCGAGGCCTTCGGGCTGTCGCCGCTACATCTCGGAATCATTTTCCTGGCGAACATGGAGCTGGGTTTTCTCGCGCCACCGGTCGGGCTTAATCTGTTGTTGGCCTCGTACCGCTTCAAAAAGCCGATGAGTGAGGTGACGCGTGTCTCGCTGCCCATGCTGGCGGTGATGGTGATCGGTGTGCTGTTGATCACGTATGTGCCCTGGTTGACGACATGGTTGCCGAGCGTGTGGCCGTGAGTAGGTGCTGAAGCTGGGCGCGTGGTCGGGCTTCAGGGTTGCCGCATTTCGAGGGCGCTGGCTACGTGTGCGCGATGCACGTGGCATGTACTTCGGCGCTTCGATGGGTTTTGCGATGGCTCTGCGCGGGATGGGCGGCAATGGCGGTTGCGTGGGCGGTGCCGCTTAGCTCGCGTCAGCTGGAGGTGTCGTGCCGCGAGAGCGTGGGCCCGATGGTGGCCACGGGTTCGAATGTCGCGCTGGCGCGGTCGGTAGACGGGGCAATCGGCTTGGCGTGGATGGAGTGTGGCGCGGCACAGGGCGGGCGTTTGTTGTTCGCGAGTTGGGATCGAATGCGTGGGGCGTGGGCTGATCCGTCGCCTGTGCCGGCGATGGCGTGGTGTGCGCCGTTGGACGAAGGGGCGAGCCCGGTGCTGGCGTTGGGCGCAGGGGGGCGTGTCGCGGTGGCGGTGCGGCAGGATGGTGCGTGGATGGTTTGTCTGTCTCCGGATGCTGGGCACACGTGGTCCGAGCCGTCGCGGTTGGCGGCCGGTGACTGCACCCTCGCGCTCGCAGTGTTGTCAGATGGACGCACTCTCGGCGTGTGGCGGAGCCCCGGGGGCGAGTTGCTATTTCGGGTCGTGGAGGAGGGCGCGCCAGCGTTGCCGGTGTGCGATGAGTTGGCTGCGCCGGGGACGTTTGCGCTGGTTCCCCTGCTCGATGGCAGCGCTCTGCTGACGGCATGGATGTCGAGTGCGGGTGGTGTGGAGGGGTTGGCGGCGCGTGCGTTTGATGGTGTGATGTGGCGTCCTGCCACGTGGGTATCGAAGGACGTTCGCCGGGGCGGTTCGGGCCAGCTCTGGGTGGTGGTGGCGGCGGATGGTCCTCAAATGGGGGCGTTTTGGAGTGAAGGGGCCGCGGCGAAGTTATCGTGGTCGAGCGATGGGGGCCGGGTATGGACGTTGGCTCAGGATTGCGGCCGTGCGTTGAGCTGTGGCGCAATCGCACGTATGCGGGACGGGTCAGTCTATGTGGTGTCGAGCGATGGGGCCGGGCTTTTATTGCGGCGATATAATGCGTTGGGTGGGGGGATGGTCCCGGCCTCGCTGGGGCAGGCAGGCGACCGCACGCAAGTGGTCGTAGAGTGCGAGGATTCCGTCGTGGGGCCGGGGTCGCTGTTGCTCGTGCGAGCAGACCGTGCGGGCCGCGTGGTTTCGACGCGGGTGTTGTTGCCCACGGCGGCGGTGTTGGCGGAAATGGATGCCGATTGTGACTGCCTGGAGGGCCGGGTGGCCGCGGCCGGTTATCCTCTGAAGGGCCGCGTCTTGGTGGTCGAGCGGGCCGGGGTGCCACGTGTGCGGATATGGCAGCACGGGGTGTTTGGCCTCATGCGCGAGGGCGAGCTCGTGGCACGGGTGGCTCCGCGCACGATGGAGCGTCTGGCCTCAGGGCAGGCCTTTTTGGCGCGTTTGGAGCAGCGCGGCGGTGAATGGTGGCTGTTTGACGTGCGCTTGCTCGGCGCGTCGCACTAGCATGCGCCGGGTTTAGCTCCCGATTGAGCCCGCATCGATGCCGAGGATGCCCGCGGCCTTGGTCTTATCGCCACGACATGCGTGGAGAACCCGCTCGATGTATTCTTTCTCCTGGGCCGCGAGATGGTCCTTGAGGGACGGCCAGCTCTTGGGCTCGCGGAGGCGCAGCGGAATTTGTTTCTCTTCGACGATGCGGGTCTCGGTGGCGCCGGCAATTTGGGATACGACTTGCGCCAGTTCGGGCAGATTGCCGGGCCAGCTATAGGCCGAGAGAATGGCCATGGCTTCGTCCGAAAGCTCGATCAAGTTGGCGTCGAAGAGTGGGTTGGTCGCCTGGTTGAGGTAGTGTTTTACCAGCAGGGGGATGTCTTCACGGCGGTTGCGCACAGCCGGGAGCATGACCGGGAGGGATGCGACGCGGTAAAAGAGCTCGTCGTGGAATTTGCCTTCGTCCGTGAGCTTTTCGAGGTCGACGTCGGCGGTGCAAATGAGTCGGAAGCCCTGCGCGGTGTTGCGCAGGACGCTGACGAGCTCGCGTTGCATGGGCAGGGCGAGGCTTTGGAGGTGTTGGAGGAACAGGGTGCCGCCTTTGGCTTGCTGAACCCATGTGCCGCCGGTGCCGCCCTGTCCGAGTAGCCCTTCCCTGAATGAGGCTTCGGTGCTGAGGGTGCAGTCGATCCGGATGAAGGGGGCGTCTTCCTGCGCACTGTTGGCGTGGAGGACTTCGGCCGCGGTGGTTTTGCCGGTGCCGATCTCGCCTTGCAACAGGACGGGGGTGCGGACGGTGGAGAGCTTTTTGATCTGCTGGATCAGCTTTTTGATCGGGGCGCTCGTGCCGATGATGCGCGTCTCGATGCCGCCTGTCGCGGCGGGGTGCTGGGTGGCCGCGTTTTGTTGTTCGGCTTGGAACTGTTTGAATTCGACGCCGCGTTTGAGGGTGGCGATCAGTTCATCGACACGGAATGGTTTCTGCAGGTAATCGAAGGCACCGAACTTGAGCGCTTGAACGGCACTCTCCGTGCTCGCGTACGCGGTCATGATGATGATGACGCAGGACGGGTCGTACGCTTTGAGATGCTTGAGGAGGGTAATGCCGCCCATCGGCTTCATGTCGATGTCGGCGAGGACCAAGTCGTATTTATCGGCCTTATAAAGTGCGAGGGCCTTCTCCCCATCAGTCGCAAACGCTGTGGCAAAGCCCGTGGGCTGAATCACAGCGTCGAGCATTTCATGGATCGAAAGCAGGTCGTCGACAATGAGAACAGATGGCATGATAACGGGTCCGCGTTAGCGGGAACGTGGTTAGGGGGCTTGTAATGGCAACCGGTTTCTTACTGCACGCCACCGACCACCGCACCCATTTGGAAGATCGGAAGGAACATGGCCATGACAATGCCGCCGACGACGACGCCGAGAAAGACGATCAGAAGGGGCTCGATCAGTGAGGTGAGGGCGGCGACGATTGCGTCGCACTCGGTATCGTAGAAATCGGCGACCTTGCTCATCATGCCATCGACATTACCGGTGGACTCACCGGCCTTGACCATGTGTTTAATCATGGGTGGGAAAAAGGGGTTTGCTGCGAGGACTTCCGAGACTTGGCCGCCTTGGCTGATGTGCTTCGATATCTCGACGCACGCATCCTCGATTTGCACGCGTCCACTGGCACTCGAAACGATTTCGAGGGTGCGCAGGATGGGGACGCCCGAGCGGACAAGGGTCGCGTACGTGCGGCAAAAGCGGGAGAGCGAAATCTTGTGAATGAGAGGCCCGAAAATCGGGGCCTTCACCAAGGCTTCGTCCTTCACCCGACGGCCGCGCGGGGTTTGGGTGAACTTCTCGATGCCCTTGTAGGTGCCAAAGACGATTAGTCCGACCAGCCACCAGTAGGATTTCAGGAAGTTGCTCAGATCGATCAGCATTTGTGTCGGAGCGGGTAGTGCCTTTCCGAAGTCGGCGAACATCGCCGCAAACACTGGAATGACAAAGATCAGAAGCACGTTCACGAGCACCACAGCCAAGCCGATGACCGCGATGGGGTAGGTCATCGCGGATTTTACCTTTTTTGTGAGTTTGACGCTCGATTCGAAGTAGGAGGCGACTTTTGCCAGAATTTCCGCGAGGCCGCCCGAGGCTTCGCCGGCTTCGACCATGGAGATGAAGAGCGTCGGAAATGCTTTGGGGAACTTCTTTACGGCGGAGGAAAACGAGTTACCCGATGAGATATCGAGTCGCACATCACGTATAATAACCTTGAAATAAGGGTCTTCTGTCTGCTCTTGGAGCGCCTCAAGGGTTTGCACGAGCGGGAGTCCGGCGTTCAGCAGGGAGGCGATTTGCTGGGTGAAAATGGCAAGTTCCTCCAAGGGGAGCTTGTACGTCTTGGCCTTTTTCTCGACGGCCTTTTGCTTGGCTAGGTTTTGGGCGGCGAAAAAACTGGGGCGCGTCGATGCTGAACCCTGCCGCAGCTTGGATGCTTTGCTAGAGGAAGCGGAGGTAATAAAAGCCATATGGTTGAGGGATAAACTGCCCGAAAGGCCTCGCAACCACATTTCCGGCCCTAGTTGTAAAAACGGACGGAAACGGCGCTCCTCGTGCGGGTCGGCGGCTGGTGAGTGGCAAGTCGGTCGTTTCCGCTTTACCCACTTGACGCGTGCCTTCGTGCCTAATCTGCTACCGCCCTTCGCGGTCGTAGTTTAGTGGTAAAACCTCTGCCTTCCAAGCAGGTGTCCCGGGTTCGATTCCCGGCGACCGCACCACGTCTCGCTGGTGCATGGCGGGTGCCTGACGCTTCCTTGAGAGGATACAGGCCGTGCCTATGTGGCTTTTTCGCATGAGGAACGGGCAGGGAGTTTGATTTCGCCGCCTTTCCCGCTTGCGCCGTCGCCAGACGCGCTCAACCCTCGCCTAAATCTACGTCCATGCCCAAACGCACCGATCTGAAGTCCATCCTCATCATTGGCGCCGGCCCGATTGTCATCGGTCAGGCTTGCGAGTTTGATTACTCGGGCACACAGGCCTGCAAGGCCCTTCGCGAGGAGGGTTACCGTGTGATCTTGGTGAATTCGAACCCGGCCACGATCATGACGGACCCGGAGTTTGCCGATGTGACCTACATCGAGCCGCTCACCGTCGATATTTTGGAGAAGATCATCGCTGCGGAACGGCCTTCGGCGCTGTTGCCGACGCTCGGTGGCCAGACGGCGCTTAACCTCTCGATGGATCTTAACAAGGCCGGTATCCTCGCGAAATACGGCGTGGAAATGATCGGCGCCAAGCCTGAGGCGATTTCCAAGGGCGAGGATCGCGAGCTGTTCAAGCAGGCCATGATCAAGATCGGCCTCGACTGTGCGAAGTCCCGCACCGTGCACACGATGGATGAGGCCCGTGCCGCGGCCGAGTTGATCGGTGCCTATCCGCTTATCATCCGCCCCTCCTTTACTCTGGGCGGCCAGGGCGGCGGCATCGCGTATAACAAGGAAGAATTTGAGACCATTGTGGCCAACGGCTTGGACCTTTCGCCCGTTCACGAGGTGCTCGTCGAAGAGTGCCTCCTCGGCTGGAAGGAATACGAGATGGAGGTCATGCGCGACCACAAGGACCAGTGCGTCGTCATCTGCTCGATCGAGAATTTCGACCCGATGGGCGTCCACACCGGCGACTCCATCACGGTGGCCCCGGCGATGACGCTGACGGACAAGGAATATCAGGTCATGCGCGATGCCTCCTTTGCGGTCATCCGCGAAGTCGGCGTCGAGACCGGCGGCTCCAACATCCAGTTCTCCGTCGATCCGAAGACCGGCCGCATGGTCGTTATCGAGATGAATCCGCGCGTCTCGCGCTCCTCGGCGCTCGCGTCCAAGGCCACCGGCTTCCCGATCGCCAAGATCGCGGCCAAGCTCGCCGTCGGCTACTCGCTCGACGAACTGCGCAACGATATCACGCGCCTCACTCCCGCCTCCTTCGAACCGACGATTGACTACGTCGTCACGAAGATCCCGCGCTTCACGTTCGAGAAGTTCCCGGATGCCGATCCCACGCTGACGTCGTCCATGAAGTCGGTCGGCGAAGCGATGGCCATCGGCCGCACCTTCAAGGAGTCTCTGCAAAAGGCGCTTCGCTCTCTCGAAATCGGCGCCCGCGGATTTGGCGGCGGCGGCAAGTTTGGGACTGACGATCTGCCCGACATGCAGACCATCCAGGCCAAGCTGGCGACGCCCAACGCCGAGCGCATTTTCTACATCCGGTACGCCTTCATGGCGGGCCTCACGATCGATGATGTTTTCGAGCTCACTCAGATCGATCCGTGGTTCCTCCACCAGCTCCATGAGATTTTCGAAATGGAGCAGCAGCTCCGCAAGCAGGTCCTCACCCTCATCGATACCGACCTGCTCCGCCGCGCAAAGAAGTTTGGCTTCAGCGATGCCCAGCTCGCGTACATCTTCAAAACCGACCTCGCCGCCGTGCGCGCCGAGCGCAAGAAGCGCAAGATCGACACCACCTACCGCCTGGTCGACACCTGCGCGGCAGAGTTCGAGGCCTTCACGCCCTACTACTATTCGAGCTACGGCGACGAAAACGAGGTCATCCCTTCGTCCCGCCGCAAGATCATGATCCTCGGTGGCGGCCCCAACCGCATCGGCCAGGGCATCGAGTTCGACTACTGCTGTGTGCATGCCAGCTTCGCGCTCCGCGAAAGCGGCTTCGAGACCGTGATGGTCAACTCGAACCCCGAGACCGTTTCGACCGATTACGACACCAGCGACCGCCTCTACTTCGAGCCGCTCACGCTGGAAGATGTCCTCGAAATCTACCAACAGGAACAGTGCGAAGGCGTGATCGTCCAGTTTGGCGGCCAGACCCCGCTCAACCTCGCAACCGCCCTGAAGGCCAATGGCGTCAACATTATCGGCACCTCGCCGGAGTCGATCGAGATCGCCGAAGACCGGAAGCTCTTCGCGGCCATCCTCAACAAGCTTGATCTCAAACAGCCGGCCAACCGTACCGCCCTCAGTGAGGGCGAAGCGGTGGCCTACGCTCGCGAGCTCACCTACCCGGTGCTCCTCCGCCCGTCGTTCGTCCTCGGCGGCCGCGGCATGTTCATCGTTTACAGCGAAGACGAGCTGAAGGCCGTCGTGCGCCAGGTGTTC
>MWDT01000016.1 GCA_002070825.1 Verrucomicrobia bacterium ADurb.Bin122 | reverse complement strand
CAAGATGTCGTTTTGTGTGGGGCCCGCCCAAGCCCCTCCCGCCGAAAGGCATTGGTGACTGGAAACCGTTTTAGAACGAAGTCGATCAGGTGCCCGGCCGCCCAACCCCCTCCCGCCGAAAGGCATTCGCTTAGAAGATTAACGGCCCCCCGGCGCGACCACCCCACCTCACATCGCAAATGATTTAGTGGCAATTTCTTATTGCCGCATAACGCACGGGCAAATTAAGTTCTTAACGAATGACGAGCCTATCAGACCCCGATCTGCTCACCGCGGCCGAGCGACTGCGGCTTTCGCCCACCCAGTCCGACATGTGGATGGAGCAGGCGAGGTATTCGACCAGCGACATGCTTCTGATTTCGACCCGGCACCTCATGCCCGTGGCGCTGGACGTCGATCGATTCCGCCAGGCCACCGACGAAGTCCTGCGCACAAACGAAGCTTTTTTCATGCGCCTGCACGCCAGCGACGAGGGCGTGCCACTGGCCAGTTTCAACCCCGACAATGCCCCGACCTGCCAGTTCGTCGACCTGAGCCATTTTTCGGATCCTCAGGACGAGCTCACACGACAGATGGACGCCGTGGCCACGACGCCGTTCACGATGCTCGACGCGCCACTCGTCCGCATCGTCCTCTATAAGCTCGACGCACGCCTATACTGTTTCCTCTGCACCGCGCACCACATCGTCGCCGATGGCTGGGCGATGGGCATCACCCTGCCTCGCATCGCAGATCGCTACCGCAGCCTGGCTGAAGATCCGCACTCGCCACCGCTGGCACTCGACCGCGCCATGAGCACTTATCTGCGCGCCGGCGCCGATAAACCCGACGATGCCTATGTGGCCAGAGCCACCGCATTCTGGCAAAAACTCCAAAGCGAGCTCCCGGTACCCATCAAGCCAGCACACCCCGCCCAGGATGCCCGGAGCGAGTACCGCTGCGGCCGGATCGAGTTTGCCATCGACAGAAGCGCCGCCAACCACCTCGCCCACCTCGTCGAAGGCGTCACACTCTACCACATCCTCCTGTTCGCATGGGCACACCTCCTGCGCCGCACGTACTCCCTGGAGCGCTGCACCATGTCCATGCCCATCCTCAACCGGGGCAAGGAACACAAGGACACCATCGGACTGTTTATGGCGGTCCGCGCGCTGCCCATCCCCCACGATGAGAACGCCAGCATCGCAGACAACCTGCACAGCATCGCACGCCGCATCCGCGATCTTTTTCGCCATTACAAACTGCCCAATTCCGAGATCGGCCGACTCGCCGCCTCCAACGGGCTGAGTCCGCAAGAGTCGCTGCTCAGCTCCAGCTCGCTCTCCTACATCACTCGCGACTATGGCGCCGAGATCGAAGGCCACCAGACACAGATGCACTGCGTCTGGAGCAAGGACCAGCTGCTGCCATTCACGCTCTACGCGATGGATATCTACCCCGAGCGCGACATCACGATGTATCTGCTCCATCATCTCCGCGCCGCCAACCATGAGGAGGCCGCCCTCTTCCCGGCCCGATTCCACTTCATTCTGGAGCAGCTGGCCAACGGCCTCGACCGTCCCCTGCGCGAGCTCGACATCATCCCGCCCGAAGAGCGCGCCCGCATCCGCGCCGCACTCGACAACACCCACGCCCGGCGCTCCGCCAGCCAGCCCGTCCTCCACGACATCCTCGCCCGTGCCCGCCAGTGCCCGCAGGCGTGCGCCATCGAGGAGGCCGATGGGCGCCAGCTCACCTACGCCGGACTGGTGGACCGTGCACACGCCATGGCCCACGCACTCCATCAACGCGGAGTGCGGCCCGGCCACCACGTCGTTCTCCTCCTGCCCCGCGGCGCCGACCTCTTCGCCTCGATCCTCGGCACCTGGCTTTGCGGCGCCGCCTACGTCCCCGTCGACCCGTCCACACCCGACCGGCGCCTGCTCGCCATCGCCGAAAACTGCGCCGCGCCCTGCCTGATCACCACGCCGGCCCTGCGTGGAAAAACCCGCACGCTCTCCACCCCGGTCCTCCTCGCCGACGAGGTGCCACCCGCGCCGTCCGAGTTCACATCCCTCGCCACCCTCGCGGGCCCGGCCTACATCATCTACACCTCCGGCTCCACCGGCCAGCCCAAGGGAGTGATGATCGGGCAGGCCGCCCTCGCCGAGCATCTCGCCAACTGGCTCACCGTGGTGTCACTGGAAAAAGGCGACGGCCGCTCCTGCCTCTTCGCCTCGCCGGCCTTCGACGCCAGCGTCGACAGCACTTTCCCCAATCTCGTGCTCGGCAACGCCGTCGTCTGCGCGCCGCACCCCCAATGGCCCGCCCACGAGTTTCCCCGCGTCGTCGTCGAGCGCAGACTCACGCAGCTGGAACTGCCTCCCGCCTACGTCATGGAGGTCCTGCACCATGCCCGGCTGCACCCGGGCGCCTTCGACGGCCATCAGCTGCGCCTCTGCTTTGTCGGCGGAGATGTGCTGCCCGGCGAGGCCGCCGCGCTCTGGGAATCGGCCCTCGGCAAAAGCGCCCGCTTCTACAACACCTACGGTCCCACCGAGACCACCGTCACCGTGACCCTCTGCGAGGCCACCCCCGCACTGCCGCTCGATCCCGGCGAGAGCATCCCCATCGGCGCACCCCACCCCGGGCAGTGGCTGCGCATCGTCGATGCCGCCGGCCGCGATGTCCCCATCGGCGCCGAGGGCGAGTTGCACATCGGCGGCGTCGGCCTGGCCACCGGTTACCACGGCATGCCGGAGGAGACCGCGAACCGCTTCCCCACGCACCCCGAGTGCGGCCGCTACTACCGCACCGGCGACCTCGTGCGCCTGCGCACCGACGGGCAGATCGGTTTCCTTCGCCGCGTCGACGGACAGGTGAAGGTGCGAGGCTTCCGCATCGAGCTCGGCGAGATCGAGGGCACCCTCGCGGCATTCCCGCACGTGCTCGAAAACGCGGTCGTTGCCCCGGCCGACGCCCACGGCGAGCGCACACTCCACGCCTTTGTAGCCCCCCTGCCCAACCGCGTCGTCGAGCAGCGCGCACTCCGCGAGCACCTCGCGAAGACCCTGCCGGCCTATATGATCCCGCAGGTCCACGTCCTGGCCTCCCTGCCGAAAAACATCTCCGGCAAGATCGACCGCCAGGCCCTCGCGAAGCTCGCCCAGGCCGTCCCCTCCACTCCGGACGAATCTGGCAGCGTCGCCGCACGCGCCCCCGCCGGCCCCGTCCAGGAGTACCTCGCCGGCCTCTGGGAGCAGACGCTCGGGCACAAGATCTCTGACGTCACCGCCGACTTTTTCGAGCAGGGCGGGCACTCCCTGCTCGCCGCCCGACTCGTGGCCGCCATGGGCAAGGCCTTCCGCGTCGATTATCCCTTCGCCGATTTCTTCGGCGCCCCCACCATCGAAGGCTGCCAGAGGCACCTCGAAACGCTCGTCGGCGGCACCGCCCGACTTGAGCAAATGGCCCGCCTTCGTCTCGAGTTGAGCCAGCTCAGTCCCGAGGAAGTCAAAGCCCGATTGGAACGTCTGCGCAAATGAGCCCCCCCCACGACATCCCCGACGACGAACAGTTGTTCGACCTGCTGCTCGACGAAACCGCGGCCGGCTCCGCGCCCACGCAGTCGACCATGCCCGCATCAAAAGGGGAAGACGGCACCCTGTCCAATTTCCAGCAGCGCCTCTGGCTCGTGCAGCAGATGGATCCCTCCAGCACGGCCTACATCATGCCGTTCTACCTGCGCCTGTGCGGCACGCTCGACAAGTCTGCCCTCCAACGCGCCCTGCAACTCCTCTGGCGCCGGCACGCCGCCCTGCGCACGATCTACCCGGCACAGGACGGCCTGCCACGCTGCGCCCATCTGCCGGCCGACTCACTGGACCTGCACGAATTCGATCTCTCATCCGCCCCTGACCGCTGGCGCGACCACTACCTGACCACCGTCTTCGGCCCCATGAATCTGGAGAAAGGTCCACTGGTGCGTGCGACCCTCTACCAGATCTCCCCTGAAGAACACGTCCTCCTCATTGAGATCCACCATCTCAACGGCGACGGTGCCTCGCTGGCGGTCCTCCAGGAAGACCTCTTCGCGGCCTACGCCGCCTATGCCCGCGGGCAGGAGCCCGATCTGCCGCCGCTCGGCGCCGACTACTCCGATTTCGTCCAGCACCAACAGACCCGTGCCAGACACGCCAGCGAGGATCTCGCCTGCCTCGTCCGGTCGCTCGAAACCGCCCCCAGGCAGATCGACTTCATCTTCGATCACCCGCTGCCAGAACGTTTCAACTATCAGGGCTCCGGCCACGCCTCACTCGTAAAGGACCTCCAACCCCTTCGCCGCGCCTTTGCCCAGGGCCGCACGCTCGGCCTCAGCCCCTTCATGGTCAGCCTGACCGCCCTCGGCGCCATGATTCACCGGCACACCGGCCAGGAAACCCTCCTCATCGGCACCCCCTTTTCCGTCCGCGACCAGCCCCGGTTCGCCCGCACCGTCGGCTTCTTCGTCAACACCTGCGTGGCCAAACTCGATTTCTCCGGCGACCCCACGCTGGCCGAGGCCATGCAGCGCACCCGCGCCAGCATCTCGGAGATGCTCCAGCACCCCGATGTGCAGCTCGACGAACTCGTCAACGCGCTCTGCCGTCAGCGCCCCACCGACCGGCCGCCCCTCGTCCAGGCAACCCTCTCGTTTCTATCCGAAGAGTTCGGACCCAGTCCCGAACTGCCCGGCGGGCTCCGCGCCGAACCCATCAACTTCGACCGCGACAGCGCCATGTTTGAGCTCACGCTCGACATGATCCTCCGGGACAACCACGCCCTCTGTTACTTCGAGTGCTACCGCGGCGGATTCACCCGGGAGACAGCCCGTCGCTTCTCCATCCACTTCCAACAAATCATCGGCACCATCGCCGCCGATCCACACGCAAGAATCTCCGCGATCCCCCTCTTCGACCAGACAGCCGTCGCCGCCTGCCGGGCCTCCCTCACCGGCCCCGCGATCGACCTTTCCCCAGCGACGCTCGACTCGCTCATCCGGCAACACGCCCGCCTCGCATCATCCGCGCCCGCCCTCGTCTCCGGCAGCGACACCCTCTCCTTCGGCCAGCTCGCCGAGGCTGTCTCCGCCCGACGCGCTCAACTCGCCGAGAACGGCCTCGCCCCCGACGGCGTCCTCGCGCTCGCCTGCGCCCCCGGTCTCGACTGGGTGGTCACGACCCTCGCCGCCATGGAGTGCGGCGCCGCCGTTCTCCCGCTCGATGCCGACGCCCCCGCCAGCCGGCTCCACACCATCCTCGAAAACGCAGGCGCCACCCTGCTCTGGCACGACGACCGCCTCTCTGCGGAAAAACTCGCCGAGCTGCCCGCCTGCCGCCGCCTCACCGCCACCTCACCAGCCACGTCCGCCGTCGAGGCACCATCGCTCGCCACGCCCGAGCGCACCGCATATCTCATCTACACCTCCGGCACCACCGGCCAGCCCAAGGGCGTACGCGTCTCCCATGCCGCCATCGCCGCGCACGTGCGCAGCGCCGCCACCGCCTACAGCTACACGCCGGCCGACCGCACCCTCGCGTTTGCCCCCACACACTTCGACGCATTCTGGGAGCAGCTCTTCACCCCCTTGTGCGCCGGAGCCTCCGTCCTGTTACGCGAATCCGAACTCTGGGCACCCGACGAACTCTGCCGCCGCGCACAACGCCACGCCGTCACCGTGCTCGACCTGCCCCCACAGTACCTGCGCGAGGCGCTTTTCTTCCTCAAAACCAATCCCGGCGCCGCCCCCGGGCAGCTGCGGCTGGTCATCGCCGGCGGCGAGGCTCTGCCCTCCGCGCTGGCCACCGACTGGCAGGCAGGCCCACTCGGAGACATCCCGCTTTTCAACGCCTACGGCCCCACCGAGGCCGTCGTCACCGCCACCATCCACCGCATCGAAAAAGGCACCCGCACCGTCACGGCCAACGGCGTCGTCCCCATCGGATTCCCTCTGCCCGGCCGTGAGCTGCGCCTCCTCGATGCGCAGGGCCGCGAAGTCGGCGAAGGCATCCCCGGCGAACTATATCTCGGCGGCGCCGCTCTGGCCGACGGCTACCACGGCGACCCCGAGCGCACCGCGGATCGTTTCCGCCACTGGATGCGCAACGCTGCCGGTGGGCGCTTCTGCGAGCCCGGCACACGCGGCTCTCTCCGGCTCTACCGCACGGGCGACCGCGCCCGCATCGGCCCCGACGGCGCGATCGAGTTTCTCGGCCGCCTCGACCAGCAGCTCAAGATCCGCGGCTTCCGCATCGAGCCCGGCGAAATCGAGAGCGTGCTCATCCGGCACGCCTCCGTCGCACAGGCCTTCGTCACCGCAATCGAGGATCCCGCCGCCGGCCCGCAACTCGTCGCCTATGTCCTGCTCCATGCCGGCGCCGCGTTCGATCAGACCGGGCTGGCCGACTGGCTCGCACGGTGGCTGCCCGAGCCCATGCGACCGGCCGCACTCGTGCCGGTTGACCGCTTTCCCACGACCGCCAGTGGCAAAATCGACGCCGCCAAGCTCCCGCGCCCCGCGATCAGCCGCGCCGCCGCGACCATCACCTCGCGCCCGCCCGCAGGCGAACTCGAGGCCCGCATCGCCTCCATCTGGGGCGATGTACTCGGCCGCCGCGACCTCGGCGCAACGGACAACTTCTTCGACCTCGGCGGCCACTCCCTCCTGCTCGTGCGCGTGCACACCCGCCTCGTCGCCGAGCTCGGCACCCCCATCCGACTCGTAGACCTGTTTGCCAACCCGACCATCGCGCAACAGGCACGGCTGCTGCGCGGCGACGAGCGCACCACCTCGCGCCGCCGCCGCCGCACCCTGCGCGGCGACATCGCCGTCGTCGGCATGGCAGGCCGATTCCCAGGCGCCGACACCCCCGATGCGCTCTGGCAAAACCTCGCCGCCGGCCGCGAATCCATCCGCTTCTTCACGCAGGAAGAGCTCGCCGAGTCGGGCATCCCGGAGGCCCTGCGCACCCATCCGCACTACGTGCCCGCCCACGGCTTCCTCGGCGAGGAGGAGTGTTTCGACGCCGCGTTCTTCGGCTACACCCCGCACGAGGCCGCGCTCATCGATCCGCAGCAACGCCTCTTCCTCGAAGAATGCTGGCACGCCCTCGAGAGCGCGGGCTGCGATCCCGACCGCTTCGCCGGCGACATCGGCGTGTATGGCGGCATGGGCATCAGCATGTATCTGATGCACAATCTCGGGCACCTCCTGGACGAAAACCGCGGAGCCGAGGCCTTCGCCGCCAGCCTTGGCGCCGACAAGGATTTCATCGCCACCCGCGTCTGCTACAAACTCAACCTCCGAGGCCCCGGCGTAAACGTTAACACCGCCTGCTCCACCTCCCTCGTCGCCATCCACACCGCCGCCCAGGCCCTCCTCAGCGGCGAGTGCGACATGGCCCTCGCCGGCGGCGTCACCCTCTGCCTGCCCGCAAAAAGCGGATACCTCTACGAACCAGGCAGCATCGCCTCACCCGACGGCCATTGCCGCGCCTTTGCCGACGACGCCACCGGCACCGTCGGCGGCAGCGGCTGCGCCGTCGTCTGCCTCATGCGGCTGGAAGACGCCGTCGCGGGCGGCCACCCGATTCGCGCCATACTCAAGGGCAGCGCCATCAACAACGACGGCGCCGACAAGGTCGGCTTCACCGCGCCCGGCGTCCGCCGCCAGCGCGACGTCATCCGCGCCGCCCTCGACCACGCGGGCCTCAACGCGCGCGACATCCAGATGATCGAAGCGCACGGTACCGCCACGCCCATGGGCGATCCCATCGAAGTGCAGGCCCTCAGCGATGCCTTCGCCGACGACAAGGTCGCGCCACAGAGCTGCTGGATCGGCTCTCTCAAAACCAACATCGGCCACCTCGACACCGCCGCCGGTGCCGCCGGGTTCATCAAGACCGTCCTCGCACTCGAACACGGCCTCATCCCGGCCTCGCTGCACTGCGCCACACCGAGCTCGAAGATCGATTTCCCGCGCACGCCCTTCCGCGTCGCCCAGTCCGCCGTGGCCTGGCCCGCAGGCCGTCGCCGCGCCGCCGTCAGCTCGTTCGGCATGGGCGGCACCAATGCCCACGCCGTGCTGGAGGAGGCTCCCGCTCAACCGCAATCTTCTGCCAGCGGCCACTGGTGCCTGCCGCTCTCCGCCCGCAGCGAATCGTCCCTGCTCACCCAGGCCCGCGAACTCGCCGCATGGCTCTCCGCACATCCCGAAGCCGCGCCGGCCGACGTGGTGCGCACACTCGTCGCCGGGCGCCGCCGCTTCGCCATCCGCAGCGTCGTCTGCGCGGGACAGCGCGAAGAGGCGATTCGCCGGCTCTCCCAGTTGCAACCCGCCGAGCTGCTGCGCTGCGACCGCGAGGGCCGCGTGCTTTCCGGCACGGGCTTCGACGGCACCGTCCCCGCCGAATTTTCCGAGCTCGTCCGCGAATGGCTGACCGGCGATCTCGCCAAAGCCACCGACGCGATTCCCGCCGGTGCCCGCCTGGTCGCACTCCCCGGCTATGCCTTCGAGCGCACACGGCACTGGATCGACGCACAGACCAGTCACCGTGCGGCCACTCCGGCAGTCACCGCGCCCGCCGACACGCCGACCAAGATCCCCTTGGAAAACTGGCTGCATTATCCGGCATGGGAGGAACTGCCGCGCCTGCGTGACACCGTCACCGACGACATCGCCGCACTGGCCCTCGTCGTGCCCGCCATCGACGCCGCCGCTCACTGGCTGGACCGAGGCCGGACGGCGGGGCTCGTCGGCGCCGTGTACGGTGGCAGCGACGCGCTCGAACAGGCGGCAACCTCCGGCGCTTTGCCCGCGCACGTATTGCACCTCGGCGCGCTGGCGGTTTCCGGCTCCGACGCCAGCCACCTCGCGCGACTGCTCGCCGATGTGCGCGCCCTCGCCGCAAATGGCGCCAAACGCGTGGTCACGATTGTTCACCCAGGACTCGAGGATGAACCCGCGCTCGCCTACCTCGACGCGGCGCGCGCCGTCATCCCCCACGAGTATCCGAATCTCACCGCCCGCGTGGTCCGCGTGCCGCGCGAGCCCGGCGTCGCCGATTTCCGTGCGCTCCGGGCGACCGCGCTCGCCGACACCGTCGACCACCATCTCGCCATCCGCAACGGCCGCCGCCAGCGGCTCATCCACGCCACGCTGCCCGGCCTCACCGCTCCAGCAGGCGCGGCCCGTCTCCGCCAGGGCGGCGTCTATGTGATCACCGGCGGGCTCGGAGGCATCGGCCTGACACTCGCCCGCGAGCTGGCCACGCGTTGCCAGCCACGGCTCCACCTCTTCGCCCGTCACGAACCCGGCCCCGAGGAATCCGCCGCGCTGCGCGACCTCGAAGCGCGCGGCGCACGCGTCACCACCACCAGCCTCGACGTCGCCGACGCCGCCGCCGTGAAGGCGTTTTTCGAAAAGATCCGGACGACCGAGGGCCGCATCGATGGCGTCATCCACGCCGCCGGCGTGGGCGGCGGCAGCCTGATCGCGCGCACCGGCGAGGCCGAGATTGCCCCCGTGTTGCGCGCCAAGATCGACGGCACACGTGCCCTCGCCGAAGCGCTGGCCGACTCGCCCGTCGATTTCGTCGCACTCTGCTCCTCGCTCACCGCCGTGCTCGGCGGCCCCGGTCAAATCGCCTACGCCGCCGCCAACGCATGGATGGACGCGTTTGCCCAGACGCGCGCCGCCGCCGGCCAGCCGTGGTTCTCCATCCGCTGGGACACCTGGGCGGAGGTTGGCATGGCCACGCGACCCTTCGCCGCCGAGGTCACCGGACAGACCCTCCGTGAGTGGACGGTCTCACCCGGCAGCTACTGGCCTTGGGGCGAGCACCGAATCGAAGGCCGTGCCACGCTGCCCGGCACCGCCTACCTCGAACTCTTCGCACTGGCAATCGGCGGCCCGACGCAGGCCGCGTTTGCCGAGACCACGCTCCTCGAACCCCTCGTCCACGATGGCGAAACCACCCGGACGCTGCGCGTGATCGAAAACGTCGACGGATTGAGCTTCGTCTCGGGCACCGGATCGCGGCAACGCGTCCACGCCCGCGCACGCCGCGCGCAACCCGGCACCGCTCCGACGCCGGAGCCTCTGGAGGCGATTCGCCATCGCTGCGCCGAGCCGATCGACGTGACCGGAGAGCCCGCCCCCACAATCGCCATCGAAGCCAGCCCGCGCTGGGATGTGGGCACCCGCTGCCTGCGTGGCCGCGACGAGGCACTGCTCGAAATGACGCTCGCCGAGCGCTACGTCGGCGACCTCGCCGAGCACCCCTGGCACCCGGCGCTGCTCGACGTCGCCCTGTCGTTCTACATCGGCCTGGCCGAAGGCGGCACCGCCACGCTTCCTTGGCGGTACGATTCCGTACAGTTCATTGCACCACTCACACGTCAGATCGTCAGCCACGCCCGCCGAGTCAGCCAATCGGAACGCGCCCTCGTGCTCGACCTCACGGTGTACTCGGATGCCGGGCACCCGCTCGCCGTCGTCAAGGGCCTGACCCTGGTGCGCCCCACCGGGCAGAGCGACCGCGCGCCAACCCGGGCGGGCACTGCGCCCGCCAATCCATTTGCCCTCACGCCCGCGGAGGGCGCCGAGACATTCCTGCGCGCGCTCGCCGGCGCCGAGCCTGTCATGGAGGCCTGCACCATCGAGTGGCACTTCGCCGAGCGCATCGCGACGGCACCCGCCACCACGACCGTTTCGCCAACGACACCCGTCGAGGCGGATGTCGCCAGCGGCCGCCAGCCGCGCCCGGAAAGCGCCGGCGCCTACGTTGCGCCCAGCTCCCGCGCCCAGCAGGTCGTCGCGCAAGCCTGGGCGGAGGTGCTAGGCTACGACAAGATCGGCGTGGAGGATGATCTACTCGACCTCGGAGCCGATTCACTGATCGCACTCCAGGCTTCGGCGCAGTTGGAGAAACTCACAGGCCGCAAGATGCCGATGGAAAAGTTCTTCGCACAGGCCACGGTGGCAAACATCGCCCAAGCCTACACGGATATCCTGCCGGAAACAGCCGCTCAGGCCGCGCCGCCCCAATGGGAGGAGGGCGAACTGTGAGCGCGCCCCTGCTGCTCGACGAACTCGCGGCCCAGCGGATCGAACTCCACGTCGAGGATGGCCGGCTGCGTTTCCGCGCTCCGCCCGGTGCGCTCACGCCAGCGCACAAGGAGCGCATCGCCGCGCATCGCGAGGAGCTCCTCGCCATCCTGAGCGGGCGCGAGCGGCCCGAGCCCGAGACGTACGAAGGCGCACCCGCCGCCGCCCAGGAGCGCTTGTGGTTCATCGACCAGCTCCAGGGGCCAAACCACACCTACAACATCCCGCTTTTCCTGCGTCTGCGCGGCCGCCTAGAAGCAGAGACGCTCCGCGGCGCGCTGGAAGATCTCGTGCGCCGGCACGACAGTCTGCGCACGGCGTTTCTGCACGACGGCGGGCGCCTGTCCGCCCGCAGCACGCGCGAAGTGACTTTGCCGTGGGAGGTGATCGACCTCACCAGCCTCGCCGAAGACGCGCGCACCACCGAGCTCGGCAAACGCGCAGAGCAAATCGCCACCCACCATTTCGATCTCAGCCGCGCCCCGCTGCTCCGCGCCGAGCTGGTGCGCATCGTCCCCGGGGAGCACATGCTGCTGCTGTGCTTCCACCACATCGTCACCGATGGCTGGTCATTTGGCGTCATCCTTCAGGATCTTTCGGCTTTCTACGCTGCGCGGCTCAAGCACCAGCCGCCCGCGCTCGCTCCGCTGGCCTGGCGCTACCGCGACTACGTCGCCTGGCTCGACACACTCCGCCAGAGCGGCGCGATGGACGCCGACCTCGCATTCTGGCGCGAGCGCCTCGCCGGCGCCCCTGCCACCACGACGCTCCCGCCCGATTTTCCGCGCCCATCCGTCCAGACCTTCACCGGCAATAACGTGCCCCTCACGCTCGACGCGCCGACGGTTGCCTCGCTGCGGGCCACCGCCAAGGCGCTGGGAGCCACGTTAAACATCCTCGGGCTGGCCGCCATCGCCGCCCTCATCGCCCGCCGCACCGGGCAACGCGACCTCGTCATCGGACTGCCACTCGCCAACCGGGCGCGCCGCGAGTTGGAGCCGCTCGTCGGCATGTTCGTCAACGTCGTCCCGCTCCGCCTCCAAGTCGAGCCGCAGCAAAAGCTGACCGAGCTGGTCTCGAAGATAAAGCAGGCGGTGGCCGAGGCCGTCTCGCACGGCAACCTACCCTTCGAGCGCCTGCTTGATGCGCTCGGTGTCGCACGCGACACCGGGCAGAATCCCGTCTACCAGATCGCCTACAATTTCCTGCCGCCGCTCGACCACCGCCCAGCTTTCGCGGAACTGGAGGTCGACTCGCCGCCGCTGCTCGACGGGCCCGGCATCGCGAAGAGCGACTGCACCATCTACCTCGACGAGCACCGCGACACCATCGAAGGCCACATCGAGTACGCCGACAAACTGTACCGGCCCGAGACGGCAGCCGGCTGGGCCGCGGAACTCGTTTCACTCTTCCAAACGCTCGCGAAGAACCCGCAGGAGCCCGTCGGCTCCGTCGCTCTGCCTGGCCTGACCGGCGAGCCGCAATCCCTGCCGGAGCAATCGCCGTGGGAACTCTTCGCCGCTCGTGCCCAAAGCGCACCCGGCGCTCCCGCAATCGAGGAAGACGGCAACGTCACCCGCTACGCCGAGCTCCAGTCGCTGGCGGAAAATCTCGCGGCACGCCTGCACGCGGCCGGTGTGCGCCACGGCACACGCGTCGGACTACTGTTGCCGCGCGGCCGCTGGCACATCGCCGCGATCCTCGCGATCCTGCGCCAGGGCGCGGCGTTCGTGCCCCTCGATGCCACTCAACCCGCGACACGTCTGGCCACCATGATCCGCAAGGCGGAACTGTCCGCCATCGTTGTGCCTCCGGGCGCGCCAATCCCGGAGGGAATTTCCGTGCCACAAGTGCATGCCGGGAGCGCCTCCGCGGGCACACTCCCGCCACCCGCCAAGCTCGGCGCCGAGGACGCCGCCTATCTGATTTTCACCTCCGGATCGACGGGGGAACCCAAGGGCTGCCTGCTGCCTTGGCGCGCGTTGAACAACCTCACGCACGCCGCCATCCGGGCCCGGAGCATGAGCCCGGCGGATCGCAGCTCCCAGATCGCCTCGCCCAGTTTCGACGCGAGCCTGTTCGAAATCTGGCCCGCGCTGCTCTCCGGCGGCACACTATGCATCGTCCCCGACGCCCTGCGCATGGACCCGCCTGCGCTGCGCGACTGGCTGATTGCCCGAGCCATCACGATCCATTTCAGCCCGACGCCGCTCGCAGAGGAACTACTGGCGTTCGACTGGCCGTCACACACACCGCTGCGCATCCTCAACACCGGCGGGCAAACCCTGCGGAGGCTGCCCAATGCCACCGCTCCGTTCACCCTGGTCAACAATTACGGCCCCACCGAGACCGGCATCGCCGCCACCTGGTACATCGTGCCGTCCGGTGATGCAGGGTCTCCGGCGCCGCCCATCGGGACCGCCCTGCCGGGTCTGCGCCTCTGCGTGCTCGACGAAACCGGCAACCAAGTGCCCGTGGGCGGTGAAGGCGAGTTGTACATCGGCGGCACCGGCGTCGGCCTCGGCTACTTCGGCGATCCCTTAACCACGGCCAGCCGTTTCGTCTCACTGCCCGGCCGCGATGGCTGCTGGTATCGCAGCGGAGACCTCGTGCGGCTGCGAGCCGACGGCTCGCTCGACTACGTCGGACGGCGCGACGGACAGATCAAGTTGCGCGGCTTCCGCATCGAGGTCGGCGAGATCGAAGCCGCCCTGCTCCGCCAGCCCGGCGTGGCACAAGCTGCGGTGCGCAAGGAGGGCGAGGCACTCGTCGCCTACGTCGAACCCGCCAACGAAGCTCGGCCCGTACCTGAAACGCTGCGACGCGCCCTCGGCGACCTTCTCCCGGCGTACATGGTGCCTGCGCATTGCCATGTCGTTTCGCGGCTGCCGCGCAGCACGAGCGGGAAAATCGATCTGCGCAGCATCCCGGAATCGTCCACCGGTGCCGCCGCACACAGCCCGCCCTCGAGCATTCAGGAGCCCACCAGCTCCGTCGCCGGCATCGCCCGCGCGTGGGCTGCCGTGCTCGGTACGAGCGCGACGCCCGGTATCGACGACAACTTTTTCGACCTCGGCGGACACTCGCTCATGCTCGTGCGTCTCAAGGAGCGCATCCGCGCCGAAACGGGCACCGAGATCGCCGTGCTGGAACTGTTCCGGAATCCCACCATCCGCCGCCAAGCCGCGTTCATCGACAAAGACACGCTCCCGGTCGCCCCAGCGACCGAGCGCCCTGCGGTGCCGTCGGCTGGCGTCCCCGATGGCGCCATCGCGATCATCGGCATGGCCGGACGTTTCCCGGAGGCGGAGAGCGTCGAGGAGTTCTGGCGAAACCTGTGCGCCGGGCGCGACTGTATCACGCTCTTCACGCGCGAGGAGCTGCTTGCCGCCGGCGTGCCCCCCGAGCTGGCCGACCGACCCGACTACGTGCCCGCAAACGGCGTGCTGGAACACATCGACCGCTTCGACGCGGAGTTCTTCGGCATCCCCGCGCGCGAGGCCGAGGTGATCGACCCGCAGCAGCGCATGCTGCTGGAGGAGGCGTGGCACTGTTTCGAGGACGCAGGCATCGATCCCGCGCACGCAGGCGGACGCGTCGGCGTCTACGTCGGCGCAAGCCTCAACGGCTATCTCATC
>MWDT01000015.1 GCA_002070825.1 Verrucomicrobia bacterium ADurb.Bin122 | reverse complement strand
GGCGCTGGATGGGCGGCAAAATTTGCCGGATGCGGGGGCGGCTTATCGGTACACTTCGCGCTTTTTTAAGCGGAAATTTGTAACTCGATATCGGCGCTAGGCTAGTGTCGGTGTCCGCCGTGTTGGCACATGCGTTGCATTCAGCGGGGGACGCCCCATGGCAGACCAAGACAACGATCAAAAAACCGAGCAACCGACCGACAAAAAAGTGTCGGAAGCGATGGAGCGCGGTCAGTTTGCCCGGTCGCAGGAGTTGCAGATCGTGTGTATCCTGGGCGCGGCGCTTTGGGTTTTGTCGCTGACAACCAGCACGATGGCGACCGAGCTCCACGATCTGGCGGTGAACGTGTTTAGTCAGCTCGGGCATATCCGTTTGCAGCTTGATACGGTGCCGACCCACCTGATGAGCATCGTGGTGGTGGGGGCGAAGTTACTCGGGCCCGTGGTGGGGGCGGGCGCGATCGCCGCGTTGCTCGCGGGTGGGTTTCAAAGCGGTTTTCAGCTCACACCCAAGGCCTTGGAATTCAAGCCGGAGCGGCTTAATCCCGTCGAGGGCTTTCAGCGGATTTTTTCCAAGGCGACGCTGGTCCACGCCGGCATCGACTTGCTGAAACTGCTGGCGATCGGCTTCGTGCTTTGGACGGTCGCGCAGAACCTGATGAAGGACCCCATCTTTAACTCGCCCGTGGAGCCCGCTTATGTGGGCGACTACTTGCAACGGGCGACGACGGCGTTTCTGAGCCGCCTGCTTCTGGCCCTCGGCGTCATCGCGGCGATCAGCTATTCCTACGAGAAATACAAGACGCACAACGACCTCATGATGAGCCGTGAGGAAATCAAGGAGGAGCACCGCCAGGCCGAGGGCGATGCCAACAGCAAAGCCGCCATGCGTCGCATGGCCCGCCGCCTCATGCAGCGCCAGATGCTCGCCGCCGTGCCCACGGCCGACGTCGTCGTGACCAACCCGACCCACTACGCGGTGGCGCTCAAATATGAACGCGGCGTCGATGCCGCCCCGGTCGTCCTCGCCAAGGGGGAAAACGGATTTGCCCAGCGCATCAAGGCCCTCGCGGCGGAAAACGGCGTCCCCATGGTCGAGAATCGTCCTGTCGCGCGCGCGCTGTATGCGTTTGGTAAAGTGGGGGAGGCGATCCCGGGAAATCTCTATCAGGCCGTCGCGGAGATTCTGGCCTTCGTTTATCGCACGCATCGCTACTACTTCTTCCGCCTCAAATCACGTCGCGCGGAGCTCGCTGCCGAAGCCCCGCGTGCCACCCCCGCAATGAAAGGACTTAGCGCCTGAGGGCGCCCGCTTTTACCATGGCTGCCGCCGCCAAAGCCCCCGCCACTCCGGTCGCGATCCCCACGGCCCCTGGCATGACCACGCAATCGCTGCTGAGCCGGGCCGACCTCCTGTTTGCCGGCGCGCTGTTTGCCACCGTCCTCCTTCTGATCGTCCCGGTCCCGCCGATCCTCCTTGATGGGCTCCTCGCCATCTCGATCGGCATCTCGCTTCTGGTCCTGTTGACCATCGTGTATGTGAAGGACCCTCCCGAGTTCTCCGCCTTCCCCACGATCCTGCTCGCGTTTACCCTCTTCCGGCTCTCGCTCAACATTTGCTCGACCCGGCTCATTCTGACGAAGGGCCACGCCGGCGACATCATCGACTCGTTTGGCAACTTCGTCATTCAGGGCAACTACATCGTCGGCTTCGTGATCTTCCTGATCCTTGTGGTGGTCAACTTCGTGGTGATCACCAAGGGTGCCGGCCGTATCGCCGAGGTGAGCGCCCGGTTCACGCTCGATGCACTCCCCGGCAAACAAATGGCCATCGATGCCGAGCTCAACGCCGGCCTCATCGACGAGGCCACTGCCCGCGCCCGCCGTGTGAAGGTGCAAAAAGAGGCCGATTTCTACGGCGCGATGGACGGTGCCTCGAAGTTCGTCCGTGGCGATGCCATCGCCGGCATCCTCATCACCCTGGTCAACGTGCTTGGCGGTTTCGCCATCGGCGTCTTCCAGATGGATATGTCGCTGGGCGAGGCGCTGCAGAAATTCACGCTGCTCTCCATCGGTGACGGCCTGGTCTCCCAGATCCCTTCGCTCATCGTCTCACTCGCCGCCGGTATCCTTGTGACCCGTGCGTCGGAAAACTCGAACCTCGGCACACAGGTTGGCGGACAGATCCTGCGCTATCCGCGCGCGATCGGTATCGGCGCGGGCATGATGCTCGTCTTCGGTCTCATGCCGGGTATGCCGCTCCTCCCGTTTCTGGCCCTCGCCGGTGCGGCTGGCTACGTGGCCCGTGCTCTCAAACGCCAGGAAGCCGAGGCCGTCGCACGTGCCGAAGCCGAAGCGGCCAACCCAAAGACCAAGGCTGGCGCCGCCGCGCCCGGTGGCAAAGAGGGCGCCTCTCCCGCCTCCGGCCCCCGCGCCCTCACCGACGAGTTCAAGAAGCTCATCGACCTCGATGTCTTCGCAATCGAGATCGGCCATGGTCTGCTCAACCTTGCCGACGCAAAAGCCGGCGGCGATCTGCTCTCTCGCATCACTGGCGTCCGCAAGGCCCTCGCCCGCGAAAAAGGCATCCTCGTGCCGCCGGTCTCCGTGCGCGACAATCTGGAACTGGAGGCCAACGAGTACCGCTTCCTTCTTCGCAGCAAGACCATCGCCCGCGGCACCGTGATCGCCGGCCGCTGGATGGCGATGAACGTCTCCGGCAGCAGCGTCAAACTCCGCGGCGTCCCCACCCGCGAACCCGTTTTCAACCTCGAAGCGGTCTGGATCGACGACACCGAGAAAAAGGCTGCCGAACTCAACGGCTACACCGTCGTCGACCCCTCCTCGGTCCTCATCACCCACCTCTCCGAGACCCTCAAGTCCGTCGCCCATCTCCTGCTCGGACGCCAGGACGTCCAGACACTCATCGATCACGTCAAGGACACACACCCCGCGCTCGTCTCCGAACTCCTGCCGGACCTCGTCAACCTCGGCATCATCCAACGCGTGCTGCAAAACCTGCTCCGCGAAAACATCTCCATCCTCAACCTGCCGCTCATCCTCGAAGGCATCGGCGATTTCGCTCCGCTTTCGAAGAATCCCGACGACCTCAGCGAGCTCATCCGTCGCCGCCTCGGCCTGTATTTTGTCACCGAGCTCGAGTACCAGCCTGGCAAACTCCGCGCGGTCACGCTCGACCCCCGCTTCGAACAATTCCTCGGGACGAAGATCCATCGCTCCGCGAGCGAGGTCGGCCTCGCCCTCGACCCGGCGACCACACACCACCTGCTCAACGAAATCAATACGCGCACCGCGGAGCAGGTGCAGATGGGCTTGCCCGCCGTCGTCGTCGTCGGAGCGGAAGTCCGTCTGGCCTTCAAACGTTTCATTGAACCGACGCTCCCGCGGCTGGTCGTGCTCGCCTTCCAGGAACTTCCCGCCTCCACTGAGGTTGAAAACCTCGGCTTGATCACCGTCCCCGCCCACCTGCTCCGCCAACCCGCGGAGCTGAAAGCCGCCTGATCCCCCCATGTCTGCCAACGAAACAGTCCCCCCCGGCTCCGTCTACCGGCTCGTCGTTCGCTCCGCCGAGGAGGCGGTTCAGACGATCCGCGAGCGCTTCGGAGCCGAGGCAAAGGTGCTCTCGGTGCAGCAGCAGGCAGGGCAGGGGCTTTCCAGCCTGTTTTCCCGGCCCAAGCTTGAGGTCGTCGTCCAGGTGGGCGCGGCGCCATCCCCGGCCGAAGACCCCGTCGCCGCGCTGCCGCAGGAGGAGCCGCCCCCTGAGGCTGTCCCTGGTGTGCTCGCGACGCCGGCGGCGCTCCCGCGGTCCCATCCCTACGAGCCTGCCGCCGTGCCGCGCCATCCGGGCATGGGCTCGATCAGCCTTTCCGATCTCCTACGCCGTGCCCATTTTTCCGAGACGATGATGTCCCGCCTCGGCGGCCTTCCCTCGATGGCCCAGCACGAGAGCCGGCCGTTGCACGTGGCGTTGTCGGATCTCGGTCGCGACATCCGGCGCCTGGCCTCGGGCCGCCGCCTCTCGCCGCTGCCCGCCCGCACGGCCTTTCTCGGCTCCTGTGGAGTCGGGCGCACGACTGCACTTTGCAAATGGCTCGCCGCAGAGGTGTTCTCGCGCAACCGCAGCGGTCGCGTACTCAAGGTTGAGTTCGACCAGCCCAACCCGGCCCCCGATCTCGATGTGTTTTGCGAGGCGCTTGGCATGACCCTGGAGCACTATTCGCCCGAGGTGGATCTCGGCGTGCCCGATGGCGGTTTTCTCTACGCCGACATGCCCGGTCTGGCGCTCAACCGGCCCGAGGCCAACCGCACCCTCGGAAAATTCCTCGATGCCGGACACTTTGACGGGCGCGTGCTCGTCCTGCACGCCCTCTACGATCATGCGGCGCTGCGGGCGGCCTACGCGGCCGGGCGTGAACTCGGAGCCACGCACCTTGTTTTTACCCATTGCGATGAGCTCGCCCACTGGGGAAAACTCATGGATTATCTCATCGACGGCGAACTCACGCCGCTGTTCCTTGCCACGGGGCCCAGTCTTTCGGGCGATTGTCTGGAAGACACCCTTGGCGCCGTTCTGAGCAAAACCCTACCCGGAGCCTGACCCTATGAAATACGCCTTTCTCACAGGAGGATGTCTCGGCTTTACCCTCACCACAGTCACCGGCCTGCTCGCCGGGCGCATGCCGGATCTTGTCCTCCGCGATGCCGCCATCGGTTGCCTGGCAGGGGCTTTGCTGTTACGCTGGTTCTGGGCCACTCTGGCCAAGGCCTTTGCAGACACGGTCAATGCCAAGCGCGCCGCAGAAGCTGCGGTCGCTGCCTCCGCGGCCGCCACCGCCTCGGCCACCTCCAAGACCCGCAAGTGAAATCTTCCCAGTCCGATCCCTCCAGTTAGTTCAACTACCCCCCAGCCATGAAAAAAGCCATGAATGCCGCACCGGTATTGGAAGTCGCCCCTCAGGCGGCCAGCGCCTGGCGTGTCTACCAGGGGACCTCAGGGTCGCTCGACGAAAAGGATTTGATCGAACGTTTTCTTCCCCTCGTCCGAAACGTGGTGGATCGCATCAAGCTCAACCTTCCCCCGCACGTCGATGCGGACGATCTCTACAGTGTGGGCGTCACCGGGCTGATTGCCGCGGTGAAAAAGTACGATCCGGCGCAGGGGCACACCTTCGCTGCTTACGCGACCACGCGTATCCGCGGATCGATTCTCGACGAACTGCGTCGCATGGATTGGTGCCCGCGGCGTGCCCGCGCCAAGGCCCGCAAGCTCAAGGAGGCGATCATCGAGGTCGAGCAACGCCTCGGTCGTGCCGCGACGGAGGAGGAGGTGCGCACGCACCTCGGTCTTTCGGCCAAGGAGTATGCAAAGTGGATGGAGGAGGCCAAGCCGGTGTGCTTCGTCAACATCGATGCCACCACTGACCATGAGGATTCCGATGGCGCGTCGCTCCACGAGTTGATTGCCGACGAGAGCGATGTCTCCGTTCGCGACCGGATGGAGAAGGACGAGCTCATGAAACTTGTCGCTCAACGAATCGAGGAATTGCCCGATATACCGAAAAAGATCCTCTCCATGTATTACTTTGAGAACATGCGGCTCGCCGAGATCGCGACGGTCTTCAGCCTCACCGAGTCGCGCATCTGCCAGATCCACGCCCAGACGGTCCTCGGACTGCGCGCCTACATCCAACGCGTGCGCAACCGCTGATCGCTAGCAACGGCGTTTTCTCTACCCCATGATCTTTGTCGGCATCCTGATCGTCATCGCGTCTGTTATCGGTGGTTTCATGATCGCCGGGGGAAACCCCGTCCTTCTGCTCCATGTCTCGGAGTTTGTGACGATCCTCGGCGTCGCCGCCGGCGTGCTCGTCATCGCGAGCCCGATGCATGTCCTCAAGGAGATCATCGCAAAATTGAAGGATGCGTGTTTGGGCAAAGCGGCCAGTCGCGACGAATACTTCGAGCTGCTGCGCATGCTCTACGAGATATTCATGATCGGTCGCCGCAACGGACTCATCGCCCTCGAAGAGCACGTGATGAATCCCAAGGACAGCGCCGTTTTTAAGAAATACCCTGCGTTTACGGCCAACCACGAGCGCATGGAGTTTCTGCTCAACGGCCTCAAGCCCGTCATCGACGGCAAGATCAAGCCCGACCAGCTCGAAGAGCTCATGACTGCCGAGCTCGACTCGAAGGGCGATGAGGCCGACCACCCGGTCCACGTGCTCAATCTCGTCGGCGATTCGCTTCCGGGCATCGGTATCGTTGCCGCCGTGCTTGGCATCATCAATACGATGTCCGCCATTTCCGATGGCCCCGAGGCGGTGGGTGAGCGCGTCGCCGCGGCACTCACCGGTACCTTTCTCGGCGTCTTTTTCGCCTACGGACTCGTCAACCCGCTCGCCAATCGCGTGAAATTTAACAACGCGAGCGACCAGCAGTACCTCCGGTGCATCCTCGCCGCGGTTGCCGGTTTTGCCAAGGGCCTCGCTCCGCTGACGGCGGTCGAAGTCGCTCGCCGTTCGCTCGAAAGCTCGGTGCAGCCGACCGCCGAGGAGCTCGAAACCAAGCTCAAGGCGATGCCCGCCCCGGGCAAGTAACCGGACCGTTCCGCTGCCATGGCACGAAAAAAGGAAGCTCACCACGGAGGTGCCTGGAAAGTCGCCTATGCCGACTTCGTCACGGCGATGATGGCCCTCTTCATGGTGCTGTGGATTTGTGCGCAGGATAAAAAAATCCTACTGGCCACCTCGGAGTATTTTCAGAGCCCATTCAATGCACAGGTCGCCAAGAGCAAAAGCGACGGCATCATGGAGTTCAACTCGTCCAGACCCAACAAGGGCAGTGGCAGCCAGGACTCCGGTGGTGTCGGCGCCAGCAGCGATCCCAAGGAAGTGGATTTGCAGTTCCTCAACTCCGTCGCGAGCGACTTCTACCGACTGCTGAATCTGGATGAGGATTTTGCCGCCAAGCCCATCGAGATCCAGGTCACCAGCGATGGCATGCGGATCACTCTTTTTGACCGAGCCCGCAAACCCCTCTTCAAAGATCAGACCGCCGAGTTTACGGAGTGGGGCAATTTCATGATGCAAAATCTCTCGTGGCTCATCGAGAGGCACCGTTTCCAAGTGGTGATCGAGGGCCACACCCGCACCGGCATGGTTTTCCCCGAAGGCTACACGGCCTGGGATCTTTCCAGCGACCGGGCAAACGCCGCCCGACGCGCGCTCACGCATTATGCGGTGGACGAAAAGCGCATCGACCGGGTGACCGGTTACGCGGCGACCCGTCCGGTGCCCGATGAGCCCACTGACTCCGAATCCAACCAGCGCGTCACCCTCAGCCTTTCGATGGGCAAACGTGAGCGGAAACCGTTCGATAGCTCCCCAATCCAATGAAATCCTTTCTCGCCGGACGTCCCGTTCAGTCGAAAGCCACGATCCCTGTGCCGGAGCAGCCTGTGCCGTCAGGCTTGGCGCAGGCGCTCGGTGCGTCGGGCACCCGTGTCTCCTCCAGCCATGGTTCGCCCACCATCGAGTGCGTGAAACAGGGTGACAAAGTGATGCGGTTGATCGTGACGTGCAGCTGTGGGGAGCGCATCGAGATCGAGTGCCTTTACCCTGCCGGGCACTGATGCTCCGACGCGGGCAACCGCGGCACGGTTCGCACGGTTGACCCGCCGCGCTGGCTCGGCTCTCTTCCCGTCATGGCCAAATGGATGCTCATTGACGGATTCAATCTTGCCTATCGCTGCTTTTACGCGGTGCCGGAATTGACGCGGGCCGACGGGTTGCCGACCAATGCCGTGCATGGCTGGGTGAAATCGATCTGGCGTCTGCAGGACCAGGAGAAGCCAGACGGCACGCTCGTGTTCTTCGACTTGGGCGGCGCGCAGGACCGGCTCGCCCTGCATCCGGAGTACAAGGCCCAGCGCAAGGAGACGCCGGAGGCGCTCGTCCGGCAGCTCCCGTATTTAAAAGCAGTGACGCGGGCGATGGGCCTGGTGGGTGTGGAGCAGGACGGCGTGGAGAGTGACGATTTGCTCGCGGCCCAGGCGGTCGCGCTGGCGCGCGATGGGCACGAAGTCCGCGTGGTGAGCTCCGACAAGGATTTTGCGCAGATCGTGGGCGGGCGCATCACGCTTCTACTGCCGCCGCCGTCTGCCAACCCGAAGGCCGGTTGGCGCATCGTCGACGAGGCGGGCGTGGTGGAAAAGTTCGGCGTGCCGCCAGCTCAGATCGCCGACTTTCTAGCTCTGGTGGGGGACACGTCGGACAATATTCCAGGCCTGAATGGCGTTGGACCGAAGACTGCCGTCCGGTGGCTCCAGCAGTGGGGCGGGGTCGAGGGCGTCATTGCGCATGCCGCGGAGCTGGCACCGGAGCGGTTCCGCGCGGTGGTCGCGGCCGAGGCTGACCGGTTGCGGCTCAATTTGAAACTCACGACGCTTAATCTCTCGCTGCCGAGTGTCGCTGCGGTGCCGTCGGCCGTGCAGTTGGGTGAGCTGGTTCGGCTCTTCCAGGATCTGGAGATGAAGGGCGCACTCGCCGAGGCGCAGCACCGTTATACCCAGCCGGAGTTGTTCTGAAACGCGCGGAGGGCGCGCGTGTTTACCACTTGGCGACCGCAGCGGCGAAGGCCGCCTTGTCCGGCGCCTTGAAAAAGGCGCTGCCGGCGACGAAGGCATCGGCTCCGGCGGCCCGGCAGAGAGGGCCTGTGGTGAGGTCGACCCCTCCATCCACTTCGAGCCGGAAGGTGTGGTGATGCTGCTGACGCCATTCGTCGATCTGTTTGATCTTCGGAAGAAGATCGTGGCGGAATGCCTGCCCGCCGAACCCGGGCTGTACGGTCATCACAAGCACGAGGTCGACGAAGGGGAGGAGCCGCTCAATTGCGGATGCAGGGGTTGCCGGGTTGAGCACGATGCCATTCTGGCAGCCGAGCTCACGGATTTTTTTCAGCACTGCACGATGGTCGTACGCAGGTTCGACGTGGATGCTGATCAGGTTGGCCCCGGCGCGTGCAAAGGTTTCCACGTAGCGCATCGGCTCGTCGAGCATCAGGTGCGTGTCGAGCGAGAGCTTGCAGCCGGCGCGGCGCAGCGCCGCGAGGACCTCGGGCCCGAAGGTGAGGTTGGGGACGAAGTGTCCGTCCATGATGTCCACATGGAGCCACTGGAGACCGAGCTGCTCGACCTGCGCGGCGCTGGCCGCGAGGTTGGCGTGATCCCCCGCGAGGAGCGAGGGCAGCAGGAGAGGCGGGAGCATGGTGCAGACGGAAGAGTCAGGCGGCGTGGGCCGCGGATTACCAGGTGTCCAAGACGGCGTGTGAGACGCCGTTGGCCAGCGCCTCGGCCAGGAGGGGCACCGTCTGGTACTCGGACTGGAGCTGGCCGCCGTCGATGAAGGCTTCGCGGCTGGCTTTCACCTCGCGTTTTTCGAAGAGGATGCGGCCACCGCTGAGTCGGAGGGTGGCTTCGGCTGTCAGATCGAGCGCGAATTGGCGGGCCAGTCCCGTATCGGATTCGAGGCGGATGGTCGGCGTGCGGTCGTATTCTTTCAGCACGACTTCGAGAGTGGCGTCGGCTTCGTCGGGGGTGTTGACGAGGGCGATGCGGCCGTCCTGCATGAGTTTCTCGCGGATTTTTGTGGTGACGAGGGCGCGAGCCTGGGGGATGGCCGCGACGTTGTTAACCGGAGCGACGTAGAGCTTTTGAAACGCGAGTTGGCTGCCCGTGCCGAGGCGGTAATGGCTGCACCCGGCGAGGATAAATCCGAGAGTGAGGCTGGCGAAGGCGAGCAGGGCGGTGCGGCGAAAAAGGAGTCGCATGACGGAGAGGGGCGCGCGGGGTTAGAAGAGCCAGAAGCGCTTCTTTTTTCCGGGGTGGTTCTTGGAGGCTTTTTCCATCGCCGACTCGACGGCAGTGAGGCGTTTCTTGGCCTTTTCTGCGACCGGAGATTCGGGGTACGCGGTGATGGCTTCGTTGTAGAAAATCTTGGCGGCGGCGTAGTGGTGGCGTTTCCGGAAGTAGAAGTCGCCCATCTTGATTTTGCTCTCGGCCATCATGGTCTTCATGTCGCTGAGTCCGGCGGCGGCATCGGCAATGCTGGTGTCGTCCGGGAAGAGGATCATGAAGTCTTCGAAGTAGGTGATGGCGTTTTTGGTGGCGCTTTGGTCGTAGTCGGGGCCATCGACGAGGGCGACGTGGGCTTTGGCAAGCTGGAGGTAGGCGTCGGGCGCGAGGAGGTTGTCCGGGTACGAGTTGATCATCCGGTCGAGTGCGTACATGGCGGCGTCGGTGTTATGAGCGCGCATGTGGCAACGGGCGATGTTCATGAGGGCGAGCGGCGCGTATTCGCTGTAGGGGGCGTTTGCGATGACGAGCTCGAAGTAGCCGGGGGCTTTGCCGCGTGCCTTCATGCCCGGGAACCAGCCCCAGATGTAAGGACGTGCGCCATCGGCGAGGGCGGCGGCGATGCGGTATTCTTCACCGACGGCATCGTTGAAATGGGGGGTGTTGGGATGGCGCGAGACCAGCTGCTGGTACGCTTCGATGGCCTTTTTAAACTGATGGCGCTGCTGGCGCAGTTTGGCCTGCCGGTAGAGGGCTTCGGGGGCGTAGACCGAATTGGGGTACTTCTTGGAGACTTTTTTATAGGCCGAAATGGCGGAGCCGAGGCTGCCATTTTCCTCCGAGCGGCGCCCCTTGTTCATGAGGTCAAGCGCGCGGTTGCTTTCCTCACCTGCGAAACCGGCGAGTGCACCGCCTTCGACAGTCCATCCCGATTCGGGCGTCCACACGAGTTCGGCGGCCGCGCGGCTGGGGAAGAGGACAGCGACGGCAAGTGCGAATACGACGCCGATGGGGAGGATACGGAGCGAGGGGAACGGCATAAATTGTTACCAGCGAATCAGGGCGGAACCGTAGGTCAAGCCCGCCCCGAATGCGACGAGCAGGGTGATGTCCCCTGGTTTGATGCGGCCGAGCCGGCGTGCTTCGTCGAGCGCGATGGGAATGGAGGCGGCGGAGGTGTTGCCGTAGCGATCGAGGTTCACGTAGAAACGCTCCGAAGGCAGCTCCAGGTATTGGGCGATGGCTTCGATGATGCGCAGGTTGGCCTGATGTGGGATCACGCAGGCGACTTGGTCAGCGGTGACGCCGTGTTGTTCCAGAATGTCGCGGGCAGCTTCGTCCATCGCTCGGACGGCGATCTTGAAGATCTCCTTGCCCTTCATTTTCAGGAAGTGTTCGCGGGCTCCGATGGTTTCCTCGGTGAGGGGGGCCCGGCTGCCGCCGCGGGGGATTTGGAGAAGGTCTGCGTTTTCGCCGAAAGCGCCGAGTTTGGTGCCGAGGATGCCGGTGCCCTTGCCATCGGCCCGGCCGAGGACGGCGGCGCCGGCGCCGTCGCCAAAGAGTACGCACGTGGTGCGGTCCTGCCAGTCGACGATGGAGGAGAGTTTTTCAGCGCCGATGATGAGGGCGTGGCGGTACCGGCCGGTGGAGATCATGGCACTGGCCAGCTCCATCGCGTAGATGAAGCCCGAGCAAGCAGCGTTGATGTCGAGGCAGGTCGTGGTCGTTGCCAGACCGAGTTTATGCTGGACGATGCAGGCGGTCGCGGGGATCTGCTGATCGGGTGTGATGGTGGCGACGATGAGCAGGTCGATGTCGGCCGGGCTGAGTTTGGCGTCGGCGAGTGCGACGCGGGCTGCGTTGAGTGCGAGGTCGGAGGTCGCCTCCTCGGGGCTGGCGATGTGGCGCTCGACGATGCCGGTGCGGGTCCGGATCCACTCGTCGGTCGTATCGAGCCGGGTGGACAACTCATCATTGGTGAGCACACGGGTGGGCACATAGGCTCCCGTGCCCAGAATCACAGTCGAGGGCGATACCATTGGAGGATGTTCCTTTAGACGGAAGCGGCGGGCTGCAACACGTTGTTGGCCTGCGCTACATCGACTTCGATACGGTGATTGAGATCGATGCGTATGCACTCATTGGCATCACGGATGGCGTTTTTGACTGCCTGCCGGTTGGCGGAGCCGTGTGCTTTGAGAATGTTGCCTCGAAGGCCGAGGAGCGGGGCCCCGCCGTAGCGCTCGGGTTGGATGCGCTGTTTGAGCTCCTTGAACGCACCTTGCGCGATGAGTGCGCCGAGCATGCGCAGCGGGTTGGCCTTGAGGTTGGTCTTGAGCGTGCGGGAGAAAAATTTGCTCATCGACTCCCAGCTCTTGAGGCAGATGTTGCCGACGAATCCGTCGCAGACGACGACGTCGACTTCATCGAGGAAGACGTGGAAGCCTTCGACGGGGCCTGCGTAGTTGATCAGGCCGTTAAGCTTTTTGAGGGCATCGTGCGTCTCGGAGATGAGCGCATTGCCCTTGTTTTCCTCGGTGCCGATGGTCAGCAGGCCCACGCGTGGTTTTTCGATGCCAAGGACGACGCGGCAATAGTGCGTGCCGAGGATGGCATTGTGAACGAGATGCTGGGCCTTCGCTTCGGGGTTGGCGCCTCCATCGATAAGGATGAAGTGGCCGCCCTCGCGCGGGACAATCGGTGCGAGCGCCGGGCGCTCGACTCCGTCGAGTGTGCGCAGTTTCAGCGTGCCCGCCGCGACGAGGATCTTGGTGTTGCCCGTGCTGACGACCGCGCCGGCTTCTCCGGATTTAACCAGATCGATGGCGCGAAGCATGGAGGCATCGCGCTTGCGCTTGATGGCCTGCATGACTTCGTCCTCGGGGGTGATGACCTCCGAGGCGTGGGTGACCGTGAGCAGGGGATGCCGGTCGAGATTGGCGCTGCGCAGCAGTGGCTGCAGCACAGCCTCGTCGCCCACCAAATTGATCGGGTTTAGCCCGGGAAATTCAGCGAGCGCGAGTTTGACCGCCTCGACCATCTCGGCTGGGCCGAGATCGCCGCCCATTGCATCGACGGCAATTTTTCCGGGTTGACCGGATGTTGAGCCCATCGCGAAAGCGAACGGGAACGGGGGAGAGCTGGGCGGGAGGTTTTAGACCTCGACGTCGAGCACCTGACGACCGCGGTACATGCCGGTCTTGGGGCTGACGCAATGCGGACGCGACAGGCCGCCTTCGGCGTCCTTGGCGAACTGCGGGGCCTGGAAGGCGTTGGCGGCGCGACGGTTGGCGCTACGGCGTTTGGACTGTTTGCGTTTCGGATTGGCCATGGGAAAAGATGATTTGAGGGGCGCACGCTTCGTGTGAAACGCACGCAGGTTTAGTGATGAAGGGGTCGGAGTAAAGAGCCGGAGGTAAGCTCGTCAAGCGCCATCCTCGCGTCGTTTATTGTAGCCATCCGGTGGCAAGAAGGACGCCGAGCACGGTGGCCAGGGCGAGCCGATAGTAGGCAAACGCTCCGAGCCCGTGGCGCGTGAGCCAGTTGACAAGGAACCGCACCGAGAGTGCGGCGACGAGGGTGGCGACGACGCAGCCGAGGACGATATTGCCCCAGCCGAATACCTGGATCATGGCCGCCCCGCTTTTGTAGCCTTTATACAGTGAGGCTGCGCTGAGCGTGACAAACCCGAGGAGGAAGCTGAACTCGGCTGCTTTGCGAGGCGCAAACCCGGCGAAGTAGCCGCCGACGATCGTCGTCATCGAGCGGCTGGTGCCCGGCCAGAGGGCGAGGCATTGCCACGTACCGATGCCCAGCGCCTGTTTCGGAGTGAGCTCTTCGACGGTCGACTCCGTCTGCGAGTTTGCCTGCCTGCGCCGGCGGGCTTCGACCCAGAGCATGAGCCCGGCGCCGGCGACCTGAGCCACGATCACCGCTTCGACGGAAAACAGCCGGGCCGCGATCCAGTCGTGGGCGAGGTAGCTGAGCGCCCCGGCCGGGATGAAGGCCACGATCAGATTGATCAACAGTCGTCGCCCGGCGACATCGCGGCCGATCAGCCCGCGTAGCATCGAGAGGATCTGGCCCCAATAAAGAATCGCGACTGCTGCGATGGCTCCAAACTGGATGACGACGCTATAGGTGTCGGCTGCCAGTTTGACCGTGAGGGGGATTCCTTCCGGGTGTTTTTCCGAGGGCTTTTTGTACCAGAGGGGCTGGCCTGCCTTGTCTGTGAGTGGACGCTCGGATTCCAGCCCGAGAAATTCGTTGGCGATGATGAGGTGCCCAGTCGAGGAGACCGGCAGGTACTCGGTCACCCCTTCGACGACGCCGAGCACGATGGCGTCGGTCATGCCCAGCTCGGCGACGGGCTCGTGGCGCTCGCTCGAGGCGGGCTGTTCGGCTGCAAACGCGGTGGCGGTGCACCACGAGAGTAGCAGGGTGGGGAGGATGCGGCGGCGAGACACGGGCGCTTTGCTTTCAGCAACCTATCGCCGGCGCAATTTTATTTGCGGCTGTGCTGCGTGGTGGCTGACTCGCACGCGTTATGGAAAGTCTGTCCACGCTCACCGCCCAGCTGGTCGCGCGCTGCGATCTGGCCCCGGCACAGATCGAACTGGCCGCGCAGGCTCTGGCTGCCGCCGAGGTGCCGGAGTCTGAAAAAACGGCCTGGTTGATCGCCTTGGCTGACAAAGGGGAGACCGCGGCCGAGGTCGCGGCCCTGGCCGGTGCGTTTCGCCGTTGGGCGGTCGATCCAGGGGTGGGCGAATGGGCGCCGCGCGCCATCGATATCGTGGGCACAGGCGGCGATCATGCGGGCGGTTTCAATGTTTCCAGTCTGGTGGTGCTCACGCTTGCCTGTCTCGGCGTGCCCGTGATGAAACACGGCAACCGTGGCGTCACTTCGAAGTGTGGCAGTGCGGATCTGCTCGCGGCCCTCGGCGTCGATTTGCAGGCCTCGCCGGCGACGCATCGCCGCGCGCTCGCGGAGCTCGGCTACGCTTTCTTTTTCGCACCCTCTTTTCACCCGGCGTTCAAACACATCGC
>MWDT01000014.1 GCA_002070825.1 Verrucomicrobia bacterium ADurb.Bin122 | reverse complement strand
CGGCTCCGATAGGCCAGCGCCACACCCCAGAGGACGAACCCCACTCCGACCAGTGCCATCGCCTGCAGGCGTGCACGGAGAAACGTCCGGCCCCAAACCGCCGCCTCAAGAGGCAACAACAATTGCCCGACGACCGCCCCATCCAATGTCAAAATCGCTCGCGCGCGGAAAATGGAGCCACCGCTCGATGAGACCAGCGGCCCTTCGCAAAAGACGGACGGTTGCCCCGGTTGCCAATCCAGATCGACCGATCCCGGTTTGATGAGCAACTGGCGATCGGCATCCGCCTCGGAATCAGCGGAGGTGGCGACCGTCACCCAACGTCCGGACCAGGGCGCAACAATGGAGACGTAGGAGACGTCGGGACAGGAAAGCTTCAATTGCCTGAGGTAGGCTCGCAACGCGACAAACGCCGGTCGGTCCACCGCACGCAAAGTCGCCACCTCGACCGTCACTCCGCCGCGGCCTGGCCGCTCGGACTCGGTGTACCAGTCCTGGCGTACACTCGCGACAGGCGCTCCATCTCTGAGCGCTTCGGCCAGAATCTTCTGATCGAGCAGCGCCGCAGCCATGCTTGCACGGCGCACCAGATTATCCTCAAAGGCACGTCGTGCGTCGTAACCAGTCCAGACGACAAAGCCCAATCCCAGCAAAGCCCAGACCAGCAGAGCCCAACCGTAGAGTCTGAAATCGCCCGCCCGGGAGAGGCGCCGCCGCCACAATCCCGCGGAAAACACCGCACCCGTCGTAAAAAGCAGCAGGACCGCCGGCCATGCGAAATGCGACAGATCGTGCGCGAGCCGCGGCTCCTTCGCCCAAACTGCCAGCACCCCATGCGGGGCCAGCACCGGGAGGAATGCCACCAACAACGTGCCGGCCCGCAGCCAACCAACGGCTCCGGATCGGCGCGAGGCGCGCCACAGCGGACGATGGCTCCACGCCGCCAGCGACGCCGCCGCAATCGCACCCGCCCAAAGACAAGCCCCCACGAGCCGGATTTCCGTAAAGGCGCGTACCACGCTCAGCGCCAACACTCCGACTATCACAACCGACAGCAAAAGCCACCGCCGCAGCCCACGCAATCCGGCTCCCCATCGGCGCCATGCCAATATGCCGCCTGCGGCGGCTAGCACTAGCCCCATCAAAAAATCGTGTATGCGATACGGTGTCTGAAGATTCGATACGAGCAACGACAGCTCAAGCACGGGCCAGGCCATCATCGAGAAACCCAGCGCCACCAGCCATCCATCGCCTTCACGCGATCCATCCGGCATGCGACGGAGCCAGGCACCACCGACCACGGTCATCCACGCCAGCAGTGCGAGGAACCACCCGTAGTCCTGGTACGCAGTCCACGTTTCCAGCCAAGAAAGCAAAGGGGCCATGCCTGCGAGGAAACTGCATCCGGACGGACGAACCGCCAAGACATTTGTCGGCTATATATTTGCATATAGCCAATAAAAGGCGGTCGAGACGCACCCCTCAGCTCGTCACCTGCGCCCGCGGCAGGCTGAGGGCATCGAAGTGGTGTTCGGCGTCGTGCACCGCCTCCATGATAAGACTCGCAACCGACTGGAAGCGGGTGACGTCGTGCGTCGCGGAGACATTCAGGCGCAACCGAGCGGTCGCCACCGGGACCTCCGGATGTTCTAGCAGTTGCACATGCACCCCCTGCTCCGCGCAAAACTTCACTGCAAGCTGGCAGGCGTCCTCCCAACCCACGAGGATTGGCACCATGGGAGCCGCAGCCCCCAGCACCACGCCGCCATGCGTCGCCAGCTCCGCGCGCAAATAAGCGACACGCGTGAGCAAATCCCTCCGGAGTGACTCGCCCTCGCCCGAACGGGCGATGCGCAGGGCTGCGAGCGCCGTCACCAATTGCGCGGCGCCGGCACTGCCGGCGAGCTTCCGTGCACTAGGGTCCTCCGAAAGTCGCACGCCCACACTACGATCAGCTGCGGCGACAAAGCCGCCACTGCTCGCCAGCACCGGAGAAAACGAGCCCACAACGAGGTCAACCTGGCCCAGGAGGCCTTGCAGACCGAGTTGTCCAGTGCCTCCAGGCCCAAGCGCGCACAGGTCGTGCGTCACGCTCACACACAGCTTCGCATCGAACTCCACGCACGCATCCTTCAGTGCACGAAGATCCGGCGAGGAGGCGTCGGCCGCGAAAAGTGCCTCGGTCACCACCAGAATCGAGTGCTTCCGCCCCGAGCCCTGGCGGATCATGCGCAACGTCGTCCGCATGTGCTCGACATCGAGGTGTCGGCACAAGTGGACCTGACGCGTCGCCGCGGCAGCTCCCTCGTACAATCCAATCTGAGAAAGCGCATCGAGGACGACGTGGTCATCCGGCTCGACCAACGCGCGCACCGCGCAAAAGCCGGCCGACCACCCCGACTGAAAAATCGAGACAGCCGGCATCCGCAGCAACGCGCTCAGCTCAGAGACGAGCATGGAGGAGGCGTCACGAAACCCTTCGAAGGGCGACCAGGTGGAGGCATGCACACCAAACTGCGAAACCGCCGCCTGCACGGTCTGCCGTACATCCGGATGCTGGGCCAGTCCGAGAAAATCCGTGACGCCGAGATTCATGCCTGCCGAGGCAGCAGCCGGTGTGCCGGCGCCTGAGGAGGCCGGAACCGGGCGGGCGGGCTGCGCCGAAGCCGCCGGCCATACCATATGCAGCGGCGCACGCGCCGCAGCGCCCTGAGGCGCAGGATTGGAGGAGGGGGCGTTCATGATGGCGCTTGGAAATTTGGGCGGATACATGGATGAATTCGCGGTGCACATCCTACCCCAGATATCCCCACACGCGCACGGGAACTTCGCCTAAAGACAGGGGAAGATTTCCCGAGTTTCCCGGGTGCAAACCTGCTACACTATCGCGAGATTCGAACCCTAACCGATTTATCCGCATGGCTCCGCGTATTGTTTTAGTCGAAGACCACCTCATGATGCGCCAGTTTTTCGCAGCCCTCCTACGCGACCAGATGCAGCTGGAGGTCGTGGCCGAGTGCGGCACCGTCGCGGAAGCGATCGAGGCGATCCGCCGGACCGAGCCGACCCTGGTCGTGCTCGACTGGGCGCTGCCCGATGGCAAGGGCTTCGACATCGTGCATGCCCTAGGGCCACAGCTGCGCCGCACGCGCTGGCTGTGCGTTTCCTCGAACGAGCAGGAGCACATGATCAAAGAGTCCGTCGAACTCGGCGTGCAGGGCTTCGTCCTGAAGCGCGCCGATGTCGAAACACTCCGCAAGGCCGTAAACACAGTGCTCGAAGGTGGGACCTACTACTGCCCCCAATGCGCCCAGCTCTACATGAACGCGATGCGAAGCCAGAGCACCATGGTGGCCAGCAATCTCTCCCCTCGCGAACGTCAGGTGCTGCGCGCCTACGGACGCGGCGAAAACATGAAAGCCGCCGCTGCCCGGCTGAACATCAATGTGAAAACCGTGAACAATCTGATGAGCAGCATCCGCGAAAAGCTCGGCATCCAGGAGCCGGCCGCGCTCGTCCGTTACGCGATCAAGCACGGTTACGCTGAAGAGCCGTGAGCCAAGTGCCGCGCCGCGGCACAAAAAACCGCCCGGCGTGATGGCCGGACGGCTTCGAAAACAGCGAGCCCGGAGCGACTCCGGGCCTTGGCTTATTCGGAAGCGGGCGGCGGCACCGCGCCGGCTTCCTGCTCATCGCCGGCGGCCTCCTGCTCCTCCTCGGTCTCCACGATGCGGGCCACGCTCAAGAGCTTGTCCCCATCCTCAAGATTGACGAGGCGGACGCCCTTGGCGCCGCGGTTGGTCTCGCGGATCGTGTTGACCGGGCAACGCACACTCTGGCCCTTGGCCGTGAGCAGCATGATCTCATCGGTATCCTTCACGCTGAGCGCGCCGGCGAGTTTCACGGAGCCATCGTCGGGCAGATCGATCGCGAGCACGCCACTGCCGCCACGATTGATCAGGCGGTAATCCTCGAAACGCGTGCGCACGCCGAGGCCGGCCTCGCTCGCGACGAGGAACTTGGCCTCGTGATCGACGAGCTCGATGACTTCGAGGTAATCGCCCTCAAGTTTGAAGCGCATGCCAGTCACGCCAGCGGTGGCGCGGCCGGTGGCGCGGAAGAGCACCTCGCCGGTCTCGGGATCGCGCTCGCGGAAGCGTACGGCCAATCCCTGGTGAGAGACGAGGATGAGCTCGCTATCGCCAGTCGTGAGCACGGTGCCGATGACGCTGTCGCCTTCTTCCAGATTGATGCCGATGAGGCCGGCCTCGCGAGTCGCGTTGGCATAATCGGCCAGCGGGCTCTTCTTGATGACACCACGCTTGGTGGCCATCACGAGGAAACGGTCGCCGACAAAATCCTGCACGCACATCATGGCGGCGATCTTTTCGCCCTCGCCCAGCCGGATGACGCCGGCGACGGATTTGCCCTTGGATGCGCGCGGGCTCTCCGGGATGTCGTACACTTTTTTCGCGAGGCACTGACCGGTGCTCGTGAAGAAGAGGATGTAGTCATGCGTGGAGGCGGTGAAGAGATGCTCGACGAAATCCTCGTCGTAGGTCTCGGTGCCGATGATGCCCTTGCCACCGCGTTTCTGGCTGCGGTATTCGGCGACGGGCGTGCGCTTGATGAATCCTTGGTGGGAGACGGTGATGACGCAGCCCTCATTGGGGATGACGTCCTCCATGCGAAACTCACCCGCCTCGCCGATGATCTCGGTCTTGCGGACATCGGCGTACTTGGTGCGCATCTCGCCGAGCTCCTTTTTGATCAAGGCGAGTAGCTTGTGCTCGTCCTCCAAGATGCCGCGCAACTCGTCGATGAGCTTCATGAGCTCCATGTACTCGGCCTCGATCTTGTCGCGCTCGAGTCCGGTGAGCTGGTAGAGACGGAGCTCAAGGATGGCGGTGGTCTGGCGGTCGGAGAGCGGGTACTTCTCCATCAAGCGCAACTTGGCTTCCTCTCGGCTGGCGGAAGCGCGGATGATGCGGACGAAGTCGTCGAGGTTATCGAGGGCGATCTTGTAGCCTTCGAGGATGTGGGCGCGATCTTCGGCCTGGCGCAGGCGGAACTTCGTGCGGCGCGTGATAACATCGCGGCGATGCTCGATGTAGCACTCGATGAGCTCCTTGATGTTCATCTGCTTCGGCCGCTTCTTGTCGATGGCCAGGAGGATGACGCCGAAGGAGGACTCGAGCTCGGTCTTCTGATAAAGCTGATTGATGACGACGCGCGACTGCTCGCCGCGCTTGAGCTCGATGACGATGCGAGTGTTGGCATCGGACTCGTCGCGCAAGTCGCGGATACCGTCGATCTGCTTTTCGGTGACGAGCTCGGCAATGTGGGTGACGAGGCGGGCACGGTTCACGCCATACGGAATCTCCGTGATGACGATCTGCTCCATGCCGGTCTTGGTCTCCTCGGTGTGGGCCTTGCCGCGGGTGCGGACGATGCCGCGGCCGGTGCGCAGGTAGCTCTCGATGCCGGCGCGGCCGGCGATGGTGCCGCCTGTCGGGAAGTCAGGGCCGCGCACGATCTGGCAGAGTTCGTCGAGCGAGATGGCCGGGTTGTCGATGATGGCCGTGGTGGCATCGATGATCTCACCGAGGTTATGCGGCGGGATGTTGGTGGCCATGCCGACGGCGATGCCGGTCGAGCCGTTCATCAGCAGATTGGGCAACGCACACGGAAGCACCGTGGGCTCGGTGGTGGACTCCTTGTAGTTGGGCGCGAAGTCGACGGTCTCTTCATCGATATCCTTGAGGAGGTCCTCGGCGATTTCGTTGAGGCGGCACTCGGTGTAACGATAGGCGGCGGCGGGGTCGCCGTCGATGGAGCCGAAGTTACCCTGCGGGTCGATGAGCGGGTAGCGCATCACCCAGTTCTGACCGAGGCGAACGAGCGTGTCGTAAACCGAGGAGTCGCCGTGCGGGTGGTAGTTCTTGAGCACTTCACCGACGACGCCGGCGCATTTGTCGAACGGGCGGTTGTGCAGCAGGCCCTCGCGCGACATGGCGTAGAGGATGCGGCGTTGCACGGGCTTGAGGCCGTCGCGGGCATCCGGCAGCGCGCGGGAGACGATAACCGACATCGAGTAGTCGATGTAGGCCGTCTGCATGATGTCGGTGATGTTGGCCGGATAAATTTTCTCGTTCGCAGTGTACATTGCGGGAAGACGGAGGGCGGAAAGATGAGTGGGTGGGGCGCGGCTCAGACGTCGAGATACTGGACGTTGAGGGCGTTGTCTTCGATGAACTGGCGGCGCGGCGGCACCTCGTCGCCCATGAGCAGGGTGAAGAGGGCATCGGCCTTGGCGGCATCGGCGATGTTGACGCGCAGGAGCCGGCGTTTGTCGGGATCCATGGTAGTCTCGAAGAGTTGCTCGGGGTTCATTTCACCGAGACCCTTGTATCGCTGAATGGAGAGGCCTTTGCGGCCGAGGCTGCGGATGTGCGAGAGCACTTCGAGCGGGGCGTGGAGCTCCGTCTTCGTCTCGGTCCTGGCGCCAGCGTTCTCGGTGACGAGGTAGCGCGGATGCTCGGTGCGGGAGAAGTTATTGATCTCCAGACCGACGGCCGCGATGGCACGGAGGAGCTTGGCAATCTCGGAGGCTTCGAAGATTTCGTGGATGGTGATGCGCTTGGGCGGGCCCGAGGGGACGACGGGGCTCGCGGGAGCCGACGGCTCACCTGCAGCCGGATTGTCAGCCTGTTCGAAGAGGTCGGCATCCAAGCCGTGGAGCTGCACAAATGCAGCGCGGGCGGCCTCGTCGCGGAGAAACTCATGCGACTCTTGGTTGCCCTGGCGGATGCGCGCGACGTAACGCGGGAGCTCCTTCGTCGCGGGATCGTGCTGGTCGAGATATTCGGGGAGCGAGGCACCGTAGCGGGTGACGCCCGCTCCGAGTTTCTCGAGGGCCGCGAGGGTCTCGACGAGTTTGTCGACCATCGCGGGTTCGAGAGTGCGCTGATCTTTGATACGGGTGAGCGTGACATCCTCGGAGCCGAGCTCCAGGAGGATGCGGTTGAGCTGCTCGTCGTTGTCCACGTAGCGCTCGCGCTTCTTGCGCTTGATCCGGTAGAGCGGCGGCTGGGCGATGTAAACGTAGCCGCGCTCGATGAGCCCGCGCATCTGGCGGTAGATGAAAGTGAGGAGCAGCGTGCGGATGTGGGAGCCGTCCACGTCGGCATCGGTCATGATGACGATCTTGTGGTAGCGGGCCTTGTCGGCGTTGAAGCCGCCGACGTTCTCGTCGCCTTCGCCGATGCCACAGCCGAAGGCGGTGATCATCGTACGGATTTCCTCGTTGGAGAGCACGCGGTCGAGGCGTGCCTTCTCGACGTTGATCACCTTGCCGCGCAACGGAAGGATGGCTTGGAAACGGCGGTCGCGGCCCTGCTTCGCGGAGCCACCGGCGGAGTTACCCTCCACGAGGTAGATCTCGCAATGCTGGGGATCGCGCTCGGAGCAGTCGGCAAGTTTGCCGGGGAGGCTGCCGCCGGAGAGAGCGCCTTTGCGAACGGTTTCGCGAGCTTTGCGCGCAGCCTCGCGGGCGCGCGCGGCGTTGATGGTTTTCTCGATGATGCGCTTGGCGATCGAGGGCGTGGCTTCGAGGGCGAAGCGGAGTTTCTCGCCGACGATGCGTTGCACGATACCGTCCACTTCGGAGTTGGAGAGCTTGGTCTTGGTCTGGCCTTCGAAGCGGGGTTCCGGGACCTTGACCGAGATGACAGCCACAAGGCCTTCGCGGACGTCGTCACCGGTGATCGCTGGGTCTTTTTCCTTCAGGATATTGTTGGTCTTGGCGAAGGCGTTGACCACACGCGTCAACGCGGTGCGGAAGCCGGACAGGTGCGTGCCGCCTTCGATGTTGTAGATCGAATTGGCGTAGGCGAAAACCTGTTCGTTGTAGCTATCGTTGTACTGCATCGACACATCGACGACGATGCCGGGCTTACTGGGGTCTTCCTCGTTGGGGACGCTGTCGCTGAAGGTGATCGGCTTGTCGTGGACGACGGTCTTATTGAGGTTGAGGTAGCGGACGAACTCCGTGATGCCGTCCTTGAAAAAGAACTTGTCGCTCTTCTGCGCACGCTCATCGGCGAGCTCGATGTGGACGCCGGGATTAAGAAAAGCGAGCTCACGCAAGCGCTTGGCGAGAATATCATACTGGAACTCGCGCGTGGTCTGAAAGATCTCAGGGTCGGGCTTGAAGGTGATCTTGGTACCGGTCTTCTTCGTATCGCCGATAACCGTCATCTTCTGCGTCGTTTTGCCTTGGGCAAAACGCATTTGGTGGACCTTGCCGTTCCGGCGCACTTCGGCGACGAACCATTCCGAGACGGCGTTGACGCACTTGGCGCCGACACCGTGCAAACCGCCGGAGACCTGGTAGGCGCCCTTGCCGAACTTACCGCCGGCGTGAAGATTGGTAAGTACCAGTTCCAATGCAGGGATGTGGTACTGCGGGTGGATATCGACCGGAATGCCTCGGCCGTCGTCCTCGATTGAGCAGGAGCCGTCGAGATGGACGGTCACATGGACCTCATGCGCGTAGCCGGCCAGCGCCTCGTCCACGCAATTATCGACGATCTCGAACACGCAGTGGTGCAAACCGCGCTCGTTCGTATCTCCGATGTACATGTCGGGGCGTTTGCGGACGCCCTCGAGCCCTTCGAGCTTTTGGATTTTTGAGGCGTCGTAAGTCTCGGCACCAGACTGAGCGTGAGCGTTGTTGAGCGAATCGGAGTTGTCGGGCATGTCCACAGATAGACGGCTGAGGGTTTTAAAGGCCAAAGAACACAGAAAAACGGGGGGGCTTGCGAGGCATTTTTTCGGGGCAGCCCCCCATCCGAGCGAAGGCAGCACTTTGCGTTTGCCCCACCGCCACACGTCACTTACCCAATCTTTAGTGAAGCTATCAGTAAAAGTCGATTATGCGTGCCGCGTTCTCGCCCAGATTGCACGCCAACATGGGACCAACGAGCTGGCGCACGTCGAGTCGCTGGCCCGCGACGAAGCGGTCCCGGCCAACTATCTTGCACAAATCCTCTCGGAGCTCCGCGATGGCGGCCTGATCAACAGCCGCCGCGGCAAACAAGGCGGCTACACGCTCGCCCGCTCCCCCGATGAAATCACACTGTACGACATCGTGAAACTCGTCGAAGGGGAGATCATTGAGCTCAATGCCGAAAGCAAAGGCCAGTCGGCCCGGCGCGTCCAACAAGTCTGGCGCGAAGTCCGCACCGAACTGGAAAACAAACTCCGCAGCTACACGCTCGACCAGCTCGCCGCACGCAGCGCCGACGAGATGTACTACATTTAGGCTCGTCCCGGGCAGGGCACCGTTTAGGCCAGAGGCCGCATGCAGCCCCCATCCCTCGCCCCGTTGTTGATCCTGCAAGACCGAGATCGCCGCCGCCGCGACCTCGACCAACAGATCCAGGCCAACCCCAAGGACATCGCCGCCGTCGAGGCCAGAATCAACGCCGAGAAAAACGCCATCGAAACGGCCCGTACCGAGCTCAAGGAGCTCGAAACCAAGAAAAAACTCATCGAAGGCGAGATCACGGCCACCGAACAGAAGGCCGCCAAATACCGCACCCAGCAGCTCGAAGTGCGCAAGAACGACGAGTACCGCGCGATCGGCAACGAGATCGAACACCTCGTCAAGCAGATCGAAGGGCTCGAAGAGCAGGAGCTCGCGGTTATGTACGCCATTGACGAAGCGAAAAAGAAATTCGCCGCCGCCGAAGCCGTCTTGAAACAAAACATCGCCGGCTACGAACAACGCCTCCGCGATCTGCGCGCCCGCGACGGAGTCCTGCGGGCAGAGCTGGCGACGGCCGAAGCCGATTTCCAAGCCGCCCGCCCTGCCGTCCCCGAGGCGGCCCTACGCCTTTACGACCGTGTCGCCGCGCAACGTTTTCCCGCCTGCGTCCCCACCCACGACGGCAAATGCGGCGGCTGCCACCTCAAGATTTCCGGCGAGATCGAGTCGGCCATCCGAGGCAAAGCGGCCGAACTCGCCACCTGCGACCAGTGCGGCCGCATCGTCTGGTGGGAGAGTTGACGCGACTGACACCCCCCGCCGCGCAAGACCATCCTTGCATCGGGTAACCCCGCCCTCACACCATCCCCGTCCTTAGTCTCGGGGCCAGGTTGTCGCTCCGGGGTTCTTTGATCCACAAGGCGCGGGTAATGCCGCGCCGGCACATACACCCCGGAGAGGAAAGTCCGGACACCACAGGGCAGGATGCCGTGCGAGGCTCACGCCAAGCACGGGCGCGTCGGGTCAATCCCGCCGCGACGGACAGTGTCACAGAAAACAAACCGCCGGACGGGCAACCGTCCGGTAAGGGTGAAAAGGTGGGGTAAGAGCCCACCGCGCCTCCGGCAACGGCGGCGGCACGAAAAACCCCTTCCGGTGCAAGGTAAAATAGGCAGCTGGGCGGCCCGCCCATCAGCTGCGGGTATATCGCATCGGAGCGCGCGACGGCGGTCGCAAGATCGACGCGCAGCGCACCGGCAGGCCTTCGGGCCTGAGAGAAATGACGACCACCACGCCGCAAGGCGTGCGACAAAATCCGGCTTACGGCCCCGGGACTAAGGATCTCCGCCCCACACGCAGGCCACCGACTCATCCCGCGGCGGCCCGTGATTGAAGAGTCTAGAACTCGAAGTCCGCCGCATACGCCGCACGATCGGTCACGTTCAGCATCTCCGACCAATAGCCGATCCGGAACGGCGCCTTCGCATCAAGTTCGGCAAGCGATTCGTCGTAGTGGAACGACGAGCCGCCCGTGAGCGAGACATCATTGGCAACGATGGAGCCCATCACCTCGCCGGCGCTGCCACCGCCGGTGGCGGTGACCGTGCCGTTGGGCGCATAGACCACGGCCTTGAGCACACCATTGCCGGCAATCTTGATATCCTGCTTCGTCGTGGTGCTCGTGCTCGTGCCCCACAACTGGAAGGTGATCGGCGCGGGGTTGTCGTTGACCAACCCACCACCCGTGATCGCCACATCTCCGGCGGTATAAATCGTCAGAGACGAGCCCTCCGTGATATGGATCGAGGCCTGACCGCTCATCGAAATGGCATCCGTACCGGCAGGCGCATTCAGAATGAGAGTCACATGCCCCTCGACAGTCAGCACCTTGGAGCTGTTGCCCGAGAGACTCAGCGCGGTGTAGCACAGCGTGGTGCTCGTGCCAGCCGCACCGATCGTGCCCGTGCCGAGCACACTCGCTATCGGGGTCGCAGTCGGCTGGGCAACCGGGTCGAAGTTGGCCGTGAAATCAGTGGAAACGAGCGAGGGGTCGACATTGGGATTCGACCAGCCCGTCTTGTCCGCCAATGCCGAGTCCTCGTTCAGAATCGAGCCGTTGGGGCCGACGCGCGGGGCCGAGCCACCCGTCGCCGCAGAGCCCCAGATCGCGCTGTTGCTGATATCGATCGCCGAGGTCTGAATGGACACGCTGCCCACGCTCCCCTTGTCGTTGCGCACGGCATTGCTGAACGGGATCGCAGCCGTCGCCGGGTTGCGATCCGGATCGGAGTTCCAACTATCGACCATCACATTGCCGCCGGAGAAAGTGATGCTCTCCTTGGCGACAAGCCCGTTGGCAAAACGTGAACCGCGGATGAGCCCCACCCGAAGCCACTTTTCAACCGGAGGCATCGTCGGAGAGGCCAGCGTGGCCCGCACCACGATATACGGGGTGTTCGAGCCGGTGTAGTCGTAGACACGCACGCGGGCCTGGCCCGTCACCCCATGGCCATAGTCGAGGCCGTCGATCTTGCGCCGGACCGTACTGCCCTCCGTCGTCCAATCGGCCCAGGCGGAGGCGTTTTGTGCGACAGCTTTGTTGATCGACCACATCGCCTGCTCCAGGCCGGTTTCGGCGAGATTGAGCGCGCCGTTATAATAGAAGGCCCGATTGGCCATCCTCAGCGTGGACTGGCTCAACGAGAGATAACTCCCGAGTGAGATCGCGATGATGATCGAGAAAAGCAGCGCGACGATCAGCACGGAGCCGCGCTGCGTACGGGGATGGAATGAATGGGAGTTCATGACGACACCTTGGTTAAGCGGTGACTTTTTTGTTTCTCAGGATGAACCGTGCCGAAAGCACGGTGTTGGTCGTCGTGGCGATGGTGGCACGTGTGCGCACCGCCCGCATGGAGATCTGCAGCTGTTTCGTGTCGTGGCCGGCCTGGAGGCGGCTCGCGGGATTGCTCGCCGTGAAAACGATCGGCGCCCCAGTGATCGCGTACCCCGTGAAAACAAAGGTCTCGATCCCTTCGAGCATCGTGTGCCGGACTCCACCCGTCTCGCGATAGACCGATTTCCGTGCGGCATCGTAGCCGTAGATCACGGTGGCAGGCCCCACTGTAAGCGTGACCTGCGTATCACTGTCCCAAGCCAGATCGGAGGCCTGCCGCACGTCCTCGGCGAAACGCTCCAAGCCCAACCGGGCCTGAAGCTCCATCTCGTTGTAGTGTGAGAGGGCAAATCCACTGCGCCCTAGAAATAGAAAGCTGGAGAGCACCGCCGTCATCAGCACCGACGCCAGCGTCATGCCGATGATGAGCTCGACCAGCGTCATGCCACGCGCGGCACGATCCGTGCCCGCGAGCCCGCGCTCACGCGCGTGCGAGTGTGTAGTAGAAATCATAAAGGCCGTCCTTTCCATACCGCATATGGTATTTGCGATCGCGTACGAGGCCATCGGTCCCGCGCCACGATACGATGATGGTGATATCCTTCATCTCGCCGGCCATGCCCGGCACGTCCGCGACCACCCGCGTGACGGTGAACCGGTTCGCATAGGCGCCCTCGGCGGAAAACGATGCCGCGAGATCGACGGGGGCCGAGGCCGGGAGCGCCTCGATGCCACCCCAGTTGAGCAGCCGCAGGCGCTCGATCTCGCTCTGCGCGATCTGCGACGAGAGGGTGATGGTGCGCGCCACATCGATGGTCTTGAAACCCTGCATCATCACCGTGAGCGACGAGCCAATCGCAAATGCCAATATGAACGAGGCCATGGCAACCTCGATCAAAGTGAAGCCCCTCTGCCCCCGGCGCCGGCCGTCGGATCGGGGTTTCGTCTGGGAAGTGGAAAAGCTGGTTTTCATCATGTCCCAAGGATACCCCGGCCCCACAAAATCCGGCAGAGGCCAACATCGCCGTAAATGGGGGTCGCGCGACGGGCCCACATTAACGCCCAAACGGGCCCATCCACGCCCCCTCTGGTAATATGGGCTGAGGATTTCGCCTTAGCCCCAAATCAAGCGCGCCCGCAGCAGGCGCCCGTCACTTGCCCTGCCCTGCAGTATTTTGCGTGAAAAACGCCGCCGCCTGCGAACGCCGCTTCACCTGGAGCTTCTCGAATACGTTGCCCAGATAGTGCTTCACCGTGTTGTCGCTCAGCCCCAGGGCCTCGCTGATCTCCTTGTTCGTCTTGCCCGCCGCCACCAGAGAAAGCACGCGTAGCTCCTGCGCCGAGAGCGCCGCAAGGTCGCCCTGCGCACCTCCGGCCGATTGCCCACGCACCAGGCGCATCACACGCGTCGTCGCCTCCGTATCCAAGATGCACTTGCCGGCGGCGACGTCCGAAATCGCCTGAATCAGTCCGCTCGGATTGATGTCCTTCAACAGGTACCCCTGCGCCCCCGCGACGATCGCCTCGTACACATACGTGTCGCTCGAATGTGACGTGAGGATCAACACGCGCACCTCGGGGTGTTTCTCGAGGATCTGCCGGCAGGCGTCCAGGCCGGTCCCATCCGGCAGGCGGATGTCCATGAGCACCACGTCCGGCTTGAGTCGTGCACACTCGGCGACGGCAGTCGCCACGGTGGCAGCCTCCCCCACCACCGTGATCGCGACCTCCTCCTGGTCGGCGATCACCGTCTTGATGCCGCGCCGCACCAGATCACTGTCATCGACGATGAGCAGCCGGATTCCTTTTGGATGCGAAACGGGATGATGGGAGGCACTCATGCAACGGGTCTGGGAAGTGTGAGTTTTACAATCGTCCCCTTGCCGGGCGTCGAGCTCACCGTGAGCCGGCCACCGATCTCACGGGCACGCTCATCGATATTCGTCAAACCCAACCCCGGCTTGAGCAGATTCGCCGGATCAAAACCACGACCGTCGTCCTCAACCGTGAAGGCCAGCCGCCCATCCTCCCGCTCCAACCCGATACGGACATGCTTTGCCGCCCCGTGACGGAGTGCGTTGCTCAACGCCTCCCGGGCGATCTGCAACGCGTGCGCCTGCACGGGCAACGTGAGCAGCTGCGCGTCGCCGTCGGCGACATCGATCGTCGCCGCACACGGATACACCGCACGCATTCGGTTGACGAGCTCCTCCACCGCTTGCCGGAAAGTACGATCCTTCAAGGCCTCCGGCTCCATGCCGGCGATGAATCGACGCACCTCGGCGATCGTCTCGTTGAGAGTCTGCTGTGCCTGCTCCAGCCGGGCCACCGCCTCCACCGGCCGGGTACGGCAAAGCTTGGCGACGCTGGAAAGCCCCATTCCGGTCGCGTACAACGACTGGATCACGCTGTCGTGCAAGTTGCGCCCCAGCTCGGCGAGATTCGCGTAGGCCCTCTGCACCTCCGCATCCCGGTCGCGCAGGGCCTGCTCCACCTTCCGGCGCTCCACCACCTCGCGACAGAGCACCGCTTTCTGCGCCGCCGAAGCCTCGATCATCCTCGCCACCCGCGCCAGCTCCGCACTCACCCCGCGCCGCAGCAGCGGCTGCAAAACGCCCACATCATCGCGCGCCAGGCTCAGGTCGATCAGCCCCAGCGGCTTCAACACCCATGCCACCAGCGCCGCGGACAAAAAGGCGAACATCAACAGCCCCGACCCCGCAAACACCCACAGCTCGCTGCGATCGTTGCGCAACACCTGCGCCCACATCGCCACGTCGTACTTCAACTCCAACCACCGCACCGCGCGCCCATCTATTGAGGCCAGCGGACGCCACAGCCGCATCGTCGTCTCCGACTCCCCCGTCTCCCGCCCCTCCGATTCCATCAACCGTAACTGCCCGCCCACCAGCTTTCCCAACGTCTCCAGATGCGCCTCGCTCCACAACCGCGCAGCGACCATCCAGCCCTGCGCCGGAGTCTCCCGATCTGCATCGGCCGACGGCTGCACCGGAGCCGCGCACAACTCGAGCACCCCCGCCTCGCTCTCGACAAATATCCGCCCACGCGGCGTCCGAGACAACCACCCGAGCAACTC
>MWDT01000013.1 GCA_002070825.1 Verrucomicrobia bacterium ADurb.Bin122 | reverse complement strand
CGGTCGCTGGCTCGGGCGCCAGTGGTACGCGGTGCTCCATCAGATGGGGACGCCGATGGGCGTACTCGCAGAGACTCCGGGGGGGCTCCGCCACGGCGGGGCCGGGCTGGAACTGCACTTCACCCCCGAGGGGATTGAGGGTGTGATCAATGGACAGGATCCCTTGACCCTGCGCCGCTGCGAGGCGTTGCCGGCGTCGGCCTCCGTGCCGGTTTATCCGGCCGGGCCGCGTGCGGATTGGACGTGCACACTCGGCGCGCCGGTCTGGGGTAGCCCGACTGTGTGCGAGGACGGGGTGGCCGTGGCCGATGCGCTCGGGCGCGTGCACCTTCTCGAACTCGGAACGGGCACTTCTCGCTGGGTGCGCGAGACGGGCGCGGCGATTCACGGCGACGTGCTTTTCGTGAAGGGCTCGGCATATGTGTACAACGACGCCGGCCGGTGTTTTCGGCTTTGCGCGGGTACGGGTGAGATCATCTGGCAACGCGAGCTGGGCGGCGGCGCGGTGGTCCGGCATCCGCCGGCCGAGAGCGAATATTCCTATGACTATCGAGGGGCGACGCCGGTGCTTGCAGATGGTACGTTGTACGTGACATCCGCCGACGGCACACTCTGGGCGCTGAATGCAGAGTCGGGTACGACGCGCTGGCAGGTGCGCGTGGGCGGGCTGGTGCGCACCCGCGTCGCGGTGACGGGCGATTTGCTCGTGGTTACGACCTGGGCGGGCGAGGTGCTGGCCTTGGGGCGCGGGGATGGTGCCGTGCGGTGGCGGTTTGCCTCGCGCGAGGCGTTTACGGCCGATCCGGTGGTCGTCGGCGATGCGGTGTTCGTGAGCAGTCGGGACAGTAAACTCTACCGGCTGCGGCTGGGTGATGGCTTGGTGGACTGGACGTATTACCACGCCGGTTCCTGGGTGGAGTCGGCACCCCGCGTGGTCGATGAGCTCGGCTTCATCGGGTCGTCGGATTTGCGGCTGGTGCGGGCGTTTGCCCCGGAGACTGGCGCGCCTGTGTGGGAGATCGATGTGCTGGGCTGGAGTTGGGGGACCCCGGCGGTCTCTGATGACCTCGTGTTTGCCGGTGCGGCGGGCGCGGTGCGCTACCCGATTTCGATGGAGGGCGGGTTGGTGGCGTTGGATCGTGCGACGGGGAAACCGCGCTGGCGCGTCGCGATCGGTGCGATGCCCGGTGCGTTTGCGACCGGTGTGGTGGGCTCGCCCGTCGTGGCCGGGCCACGCGTGATTTGCGCGGGGCTCGATGGCGTGGTGTACGCGTTTCCCGTGGTGAAGGCGGCGCGAGACTAGAGCCCGGTCTGGCGGATGACGGTGCCGTCCTTGAAAAGGGTGGCCGCGCAGCCATCGGCGTCGAGGTGGCCGACCATGTCGGCTTTGCCGTCGAAGACGTGAGGCTCGGGCAATTTCAGCTCGGCGGTGGCGCGTTCGACGTCGAAGGCGACGGCACGGCCGCCGGCACTGAGGCGCAGATTTTTGGTGTCGGCGTAGGGGCCGGCGTGGGGAGGCGCGAGGAATCGCAGGATGCCGAGGGTGCGCCGCATCGTTTCGGCGAGCGGATCGGCGGCGGCCTGCGTGGCGTTGCCGTCCGGGGCGTCTGGCGGCGGCGTGGCGGCGGGCGGCGCATAGTGGAGGGATCGCGGCAGGAGCACGACAAAGGTCGAGCTGTTCATGCTGAAGACGCTTTTGGGCCGGTACCACGCGGTGAATGCCAGGGTGGCGCCATCGGCGGAGACAATGGGGCGGCCGAAGGCATTGGCACGGAGGATAAGGGTATCGCCGACGAGTAGTTGGTGTTCATCGGACTGGGAATAGCTCACCTTGGCGGACCAGATGGGGGCCTGTGCGGCGGTGTCGTGCATGAACCAGTCGACGGAGGTGTAGTTGCCCGCGCCTTTGCAGGTTTTACCGTCGGCGGTGAGCACCCAGGTCATGCCTTCGCGTGCGGCGAAGCTTGGGGCGTGGGCCCCGGTGGCCCAGACAAAACTGGGGGAAAAGCCCATGTAGGGGCCCCAGCGTTTTTGGCCGCAGACCATCCAGGAACCGAAGCGTGCGGTGTCTTGTTCGCCTGCGAGGCTTTCGGCGTAGGCGACTTCGCCGGGCTTGGATCCGAAGACAAACCGCGGGGCGAATTCGCCATCGCCATCCCCAACGGGTGTGCGCTGTGGATCGGGCTGCGTGAGTGCGGTGCCGTTGCGAAAGACATCCCAGCCACCGGTTTGGTCCTGCGCCCAAAAATAGAGATCGGCGCCGTCGGGTGAGCGTGTGATGGCGCAGATGGCGCTCCAGGTGCCGAGCTCCTTGCCCTGCCAGATGAGGGTGGTCTTGCCTTCGGCTTCTTGGAGCTCGACGCCGGGGACTGCGGCCATCGGGCCTGAGCCCGAAGGTTCATCGATGTAGGGGCCGGCGGCGGCCGGATAGGCGTTGGGATTCTCCGCGGCGAGACCGAGAGGGGTGAGCTCGCCATAGCTTTCGGTGCTCACATAGGCGTGGTAGGTGTCGTTTTCGTGTGCGGCAAACGCGGCTACGCGCCGCCAAGGGCCGAGGCGTTGGCCGTCCTTCGTGAGGATGGCGTATTCGTCGTAGCCCGAGAAGGGTTCGTTTTCCCTGGCCGGGATTTCCTTGCGGGTGAGCACGGCGGCAAAGCCGGCGACGTCGATCACGGTTTCGCCGGGTTGTAGGTTGGGGGTCCAACCAATGATGGGCGGGGGCAAGGGCGCGGGCACCGCGACGACCGTTTCAGCCTTGGCCGGTGGCGCTGACGGGGTATCCGTGGAGGCTTCCGAAGGGCGTTTGCAGGCGCTGAGCGCGAAAACCGCGGCGGCCGAGACGAGGAGCCCGAGGTGGGGGTAGGCAACAAGGGGGAGGCGCATGGCAATGAATAACAGGGGTGCGCCATCTATTGAAAGATGTTGGCGAAACGCAATGGCGCAGTCGGGCAACGGGGTGTCGCATTTGTACCGTTGAGAGATGGGGTAATTCTATGAAACCCCGATTCCTGTCCCTCCTCCTCGGTGCGTCGTTGCTCTTCACCGGCGCTTTAGTCGCTTCAGAGACGGCTGCCAGCCCCGCGCCTGCGTTTGCTCCGCATGCGATTCCCGGATCGCAGTTGCGCACGCTGCCGCGCAACGCCGCCGGCCGTCAGTACCAGCTCCATATTGCGTTGCCGGACAGCTATGCGACGCATCCGGAGCGCAAGTATCCGGTGGTCTTCGTGACGGATGGCTACTGGGACTTCACCAAGATTTCGGCCATGGAAGGCTCGCTGGTGTACGACCGGGTAGTCCCTGAGTTTATCACGGTGGCGATCGGGTATGCGGGTGAGAATCTCGACTACGGGAGCCTGCGTCTGTGGGAGCTCTCGCCGGTGGTGTTGACGGAGTTCGGCTCCGATGCCGAGAAGTCGGGGCACGCGGCCGAGTTTTTGAAAACGATCGAGACCGAGATCATTCCGCTGGTAGAGCGCGAGTATCGCGCCGATCCGTCGTTTCGTGTGCTGAGCGGCGCCTCGCTCGGCGGGCTTTTCACCCTGTACGCGATGTACACCAAGCCGGCTCTTTTCAATGGCTACATCGCGGCGACGCCGGCGGTCGGCGCCGGCAACGACTGGCTGTTCGGCTACGAGGAGCAGTTCGCCAAATCGGGGCAGGCGCTGCCGGTGCGGTTGTACGCCACGGCGGGAGGCAATGAGGAACCACGATTCCTGGGAAACATCCTGCGCTTCAATGCACAGCTCCAGTCCCGCCGCTATCCCGGGCTCGCCTATGAATTTCGCCTGATCGATGGCGAACGGCACGCAGGGATGCAATTCGAGTCGTACGTACGCGGGCTCCGGTTTGTCTTTGCCCCCCCGCCGCTTTTTTGTGGAGGCCTGACGCGGTTGGGACGCGTGGGCGGCTCAGTCCCATGCGTGTGCAAGGGCCGGGCGAGAAAGTGCCGGCCGCGTCTCGTTACTTCACCTCGACGGCGAAGTCGGTGACCGCGAAATCGAGGCCGCCGGGCGAATCGGCGATTTCCCAGCCGAATTGGACTTCGTCGAGGAGCACGTCGCGGCCCTGGGCAAACCAGCCGCGGGCTTCGATCCAGTCGAGGATGGCCTTCACATCGACTTCACCGGCGTTGGTCTGGCTGGTGCACATGAAGGAGATCACGACGTTGTAGCCGTTGGTGCCTTTGTAGATGTCCCAGGTGTGGCCGCCGACGGTGACGTTTTCGACTTCGACGGCGGGCTTGCCGGTGGCGTCCCACGAGCGGGCGATGGGGCCCATCTTGCCGCGCCAGTTGAACCAGAGCATGATCTCGTAGGCGTGTTTCTCGCACCAGATGTCGTAGGCGCTGTTGTAGCTGCCGGCGGCGGGGACGGTGACGGCAAAGCGGCTTTTCACGGTCTGGAGTGCATGAAGCGGGCGGCCGACTTCCCAGCCGGCGTGGGGGTAGGATTTCACGCCCTCGGTGGCCGGATGATCGGCGTGGACGCCCCAGCGGGCGTGCGAGTCGGCCCAGATCTGCTGCGGGCCGGGGCCGACGCCCCAGACGTTGTTGCGGACGAAGTAGCCGCCAAAGGGGTGTTCATCTCGCAGGCCGGTGGCCGTCCAGCGCGTGGCGGTCTGGGCCGAATCGGCGGAGGCGGGTGTACTTGCTGTGGCCATGGGCGTGTGCTGGCAACCGGCGGCAAGCGCGATGAGGGGGATGAGAAACAGGGCGCGTTTCATAGTAGGGTGAAAGGCGCGGAGCGAATCAGCGAATCGGGCGCTTGGCCAGCGCGACGAACGTTGCGTGGATGGTTAAACGTGTCGGGGTGGCGGAGCGCGTCGCGGTGCGGTGAGTGTGGTGGCGACGACGAGCGCGGACACGCTTGGCTGCACCGGCAGATCGCGGGCTTTGTGTTTGCAGCGGGACGGCGTGGTGGCATCGCTTGGACGCGTCGCCATTATCCCAGGCCAGCTATCCCCTCGAAACGCCATGCCCGCCCCACAACTGTTGGATTTACCGTGTCTGATTAAACGCGTGTCGAGTCACGCCACCGATGCTTTTGCGGGCGTCTGGCGTGGCGAGTCGAGACGGGGCATCTTCCGCGTGCTGGTGGTGGGTGTGATTTGGATGGTGGCCGGCGGCCTGGCCTGCCGGGCGGTCCCGATCGGCCCGGAGCGGGCGACGCAGGCGGCGAAGCGGTGGCTGGAGATTTCGCCGGCGCCGATGGCGAGGCAGGCGGGCTCTCCAGGTGAGGCGCGAGCCTATGCCAATGCGCAGGGGGTTGCCCAGTTCTACGTGGTCGAGCTGGTACCCGCGGGGTATGTGGTGGTGGCGGCTGACGACGAGGTGGAGCCCATCCTCGCGTTTTCCCACGAGGACCGGTTTTTGGCGCAGGCCGGCAATCCGCTTTTTGAATTTCTCGGTGGCGACGTGGCGGGCCGTTTACGTGGGGCTCAACGCCGTGCCGTTGCAGGAAAAATGTCTGCGGCGCAAACGCGTGCAGCGGACGCACGACGTGCCAAGTGGGCGCTGCTCACCACGCAGGGTGGGGCTGAAGTTTTGCCCCGTGGAGGGCGCCTGTCTTCGCGAGGGGGCATCAGCGATCTCGACGATATGCGAGTCGAGCCCTTCGTGAAGAGTCGGTGGGACCAGAGTGTAATTTGGGTCGGTCAGACACAGGTCCCCGTCTTTAATTATTATACGCCGCCTTATTCTCCTGGGAACCTCAACAACTACGTGGCGGGGTGTGTGGCGACGGCTTGGGCGCAGCTGATGCGTTATCATGAATGGCCGAAAATCGGAGTGGGCACGGGAACGTACTCGATATCGGTGGATGGCACTGCGCAGATGCGGGCGTTGCGCGGGGGCAACGGAGCAGGCGGTCCCTATAATTGGGCTTCGATGGTATATGTCCCTGATGGATCAACCACGGTGACGCAGCGTCAGGCGATCGGGGCGTTGCTGCACGATGTCGGCGTGGCCAATAACATGGCATATTCAGTCCAAGGATCGAATGCGTACGTGAACCTCGTGCCGCTGCGTGGAGTCTTTGGGTATGCGAGTGGGGCGATCATGCAGGGCGATCTTGATCAGGTGTTGCTTGCGATGCGGACCAATCTGGACGCCCGGCTCCCGGTGGTCATCAGCATCCGCACGTCGTCGGATATCGGACATCTGGTGATTTGTGATGGGTATGGCTTCAATGTGGGCACGGCCTATCACCATTTGAACATGGGCTGGAGTGGGGCCTGCGATGCCTGGTACCATCTCCCGGATACCGATACCGACTACCTGTATTTCGACCGGATCACCAGTTGCGTCTACAACATCGACCCCCGTGTTTCCGGAGAGATCGTATGTGGCCGGATCACGAATCAGTCGGGGGCCCCGATGTCGGGCGTGACCGTGACGGTGTCCGGTCCGTCGGTGCATACGGCGACGACCGACGCGAAGGGGATTTTTGCGGTCAAGGGACTCAATTTAAACACTGCGTGGCGGGTTACGCATAATGCGGGGAGCCTCGCGTTTGGCCCGTCAGAGGCCTTGGTGACGACTGGTTCCTCGACGGATTATTCGCAGGTGGGCAACCGGATTGTGGATGCGTTTGAGGCCACTGATCGTGTGCCGGAGATCACGGAGAACCCCGTGAACCGTTGTGTGATTGATGGGCAGCCTGCGAATTTTCGCGTGGGTGTCGTTGGGATCTCGCGTCCCGTTTACCTGTGGCAGGTCAGCCAGGACGCGGGTGCCACATGGTCGACTGTGACTGATGACGCGGTGTATCGAGGCGCGAGCACGGGGAGTCTGGAGATTCCCGCCGCGCGGACCTCAATGAGCGGCTATCGTTATCGCTGCACGGTGGGCGATGGGGGCAGTCTCTCATTGTTGAGCACCGTGGCAGAGCTGACTTTTGGGTGGAGCCAGCTCAGTGCGCTTTCGGCGCGTGCGCAGGCTGGGGCGGGGAATGCGACCCTCACGCTGGGTTTTGTATTTCGTGGCAGCGGGACGAAGCCCGCGCTGGTGCGCGGTGTGGGGCCCGGGATTGCCGCATGGGTGAGCAATTATTTGGCGGACCCTCAACTGAGGCTGATGGCCTTCGACTCGGGGGCGGGCGCGTGGACTGAGGAGGCAATCAACGACAACTGGGGTGGCTCGGCGGAGCTGTCGGCGGCCTTTACCGAGACTGGTGCCGGTTCATTGGAGTCCGTGTCTCTTGATTCGGCCTTACTCGGCTCTCTCCGCAACGACATCTACACCGCGTTGGTCAGTGGCAAGGGTGGGGCGACCGGAGTCGCCTTGGCCGAAGTGTACGACGCCGACATGTCGCTGGCCTCGCGGCGGCTCGTGGCGTTGTCCGTGCGAAATCAAGTCGGCACGAAGGACAATATCCTGATCGCGGGCTTTGTGCTCGATGGGCGTGCCTCGCGACGGGTGATCGTGCGCGGGGTGGGCCCGGGAATCGCGAGTGGGGTCCCGAGCTACTTGGCCAATCCACGGGTGCAGGTGTGGCGCTATTTCCCGTCGACGCAGACGTGGCAGATGATTGGCGAGAACGATGATTGGGGTGGCTCGGCGGAGCTATCGGCCCTTTTTTCCCAGGCAGGGATGGGGGCGCTTTCGCCTACCTCAACGGATGCGGCACTCGTACTGGATCTGGAGCCGGGGATTTATACTGCGCAGCTGAGTGGTGTGGGGGAGACGACAGGGGTAGGCGTGGTGGAGATTTACGAGGCTCCGTGATTTTCGGACCGGCGGGTCGGAACTGGCCCGCCGGCCGATTCAAACTGAAAATGTGTTTCGCCGTGCTCGTGGCGCGGATTCACCGATCGTGATCGATGTGAAGGGTGCGGAAGGGACTGATGTCTGCGGTTTTTAGGTCAATCCATCTACGAGAATAGGGGGCGTGATGGGATTGTTTGGCCGCCTCGTGGGGCTGATTGTAAAAACCCGGGCTAAACACGAGACTGCCTGTGCCGATTAGTAAAACCCCTGCACAGTTCCGCATTCATTTACGGTAAGTTTTCCCCTCGGCGCTGCATTTTGCCTCGTTCTTTAGGCTCTCATTCGCAACAAATCCTCGCGCGCTCGCGCACTTCACGATGGCACGAAAAATTGCTTTTCTAAATTACAAGGGCGGTGTCGGTAAGACCTCGCTGATCATCAACACCGCGGCATGTCTTGTGAAGCTCGGTAAGCGGGTTTTGTTGTGCGACTTCGATACGCAATCCAATGCGAGCATCTGGCTCCTGCGGTTGGACCGATGGAATAAAATCAATGCCTCCGGGGAGGGGGCCATCTTTTCGATTTTCGATCCGGGAATCGCCCGGGTAAAAAACCTCATCATCAAGGACGTGGTGGAGGGCAAAGAGGGTGGCAAAGTGCTCCCAGGCCTCGATCTGGTCGCGACGATTTTCAATCTGGTGGACTTGGAGAGTGAATTTGTCGGCGACCCCAAACGGCCGCCATACTTGATCTTTCAAGAGCAGCTCGCTGAGGTGGAAGCGGATTACGACTATATCTTGTTCGATTGCCCGCCGAATATTCTCCGCGCCTCCCAGTGCGGGGTGTTTGCGGCCAACGAGATTTACGTCCCGGCCAATCCCGACGCGCTGAGCTTGATCGGGTTTACACTGCTTGTTGAAAAACTGCACAAGTTCCACGCATTGTCCGCGAGCTTTCGCCGGGCGTCGATGGGCCCAGCCGCCCAAGTTCAGGGCATTATCTTCAACTCGATTAAGACCGGGTCAGATATCGAGGTGCCAAAAATGCGCATGCAGTTGCGATTAAACCAATTTAAGACCGCAAAACGCGTTTCCCCGAAAGCGAAGTTGTTTGAATCCCAAGTACGCGATGCAATGGTCGTCCGGCGTGCCGTGACGCTGGGGCTTCCAGTCAATCTCATCAGCCAGGAGGCCAGCGACGAATCTCAAGATAATGTAATCGGCGATTATAAACGAGTGGCCGCCGAGCTGGTGCGCCACGCAGAGTAACTCCTACCCCCATGCCCGACTCTACAACCACTGCCAAAGAATGGGATGAGATCCGGTCGGCCTTTGCGACCTCGATCATGATCAACACATCCTTGAGTAGCCTCGCCCAGAATCTCGACGGCCCGGACTGGCCAATCAAGGGTAAGGATGAGACACCTGCGACTTATATTGATTATAATCATGAGGAAGTGATCGAGCTCCTCGCCCTGAAAGGTCAGGATGCCTCGCGCCTCGATCAGTTGGTTGGCATCTTGAAGGACACGCTGGCCTTTGACGCGCCGTTTGGGGAGATGGTTGATCAGGTGGCCGCATCCGCCGAGAAGGATAATCAATTCTTGAAAAACCTTGCTCGGCTGGGCGTACCCGAGGACCTCCCGATTGCACTCGTGATGATGAGCCAGGAGACTCGCGAGTTTTGCAACCTTGAGCAGATAAAGACCATCGGTGAATTTGCCGTTTTTGCCCAGACGATGTCTCAAAACGTGATCGTGGGCGGCGATTTCCGAGAATTGCTCAACGCACTTGCGCACCTCGACGAGGAGGGACTGCGGAAGTTCCTGCCGATTCGCCCGGGGCAGAAAGGTGTATTTTTACCAGAGGCCATATTGGCGGCGTATCGTGCGCAGCCCGAACGACTCCAACAGGCTCTTGGCGCCAGGTTAGGCGGGGCGTCGGTATCCGCTGCCTCAAAAGCCAATGGCCTTGATGAGTCTGAAGTAGTCGAGGGCGAGCGGGCCTTGCGCGAGCAGGTGGCTGCGGTGGCGGCTTGGTTTGGTTCTCAACTCGCCGACATGAAACGCGATCTTGCCTCGGGCCTGTCGCTCGACCGTCTTTTCGTGAGTCTGAACAATCCCACCGCTGAAGCGGTGGTGCGCGCCTTATTGCAGCCGCACCTCGGCGGAGTGAGTCAGCGCGGCCCGGCTCAGTCCGTTGCGACACGTGAGAAGAAAAAGGGCTTTTTTGCCCGACTCTTTGGCTGGTAAGTATGTCCAATCCACTCATTCCCAAACAGGCGGAACTTGTCAAAAGCGGAGGACCGTTGGTTCCTTCTGCTCCGGGGGTCCTTTTGCCCAAGGCATCGGATATAAAATTCCCAGTTCGGAAGGCGACGACGCCTTCGCTGGTGCTGCCCCGAAGGCGGGGCATGCCGCAGCCGCTGGCCTCGCAGCCATTGCAGGATGCTTCTGCCGAAGCGCGTCGCTCGATCAATGCGATCGTCTCGGCGACCCGCGCTCCCTTTGGTGGACCGGCGACGCTTTCGCCCGACCAAATTGAGGAGCTGGAGCGCGCTTTGCGCCAATTGGAACATCAGCTCGCCGAGCGTACGCGGTTTGCAGAGGAGATGGAGGTCAAGTATGCAGAACGCATGCGCGAACTCGCGGAACTCGAGACATTGCTTGCGGCGCGTGAAAAGGTGATTGATGCGGCCAAGCAGCGGGCTGCCGGGCGTCCAGAATCCGGGGCGGCCTTGTCGGCAGAAGAGCGGGCGGCGTTGGATGCATTGAAGATGGAGTTGGACCGTCAGGAGTCCTCGCTAAAGGAACAGCGCGAGGCTCTGGCCGAGCGCGAACAATTCCTGGAGGAGAATGAAGGCAAGTTGTTTGAAAAGATGCAGCAACAGCAGGAACGCGAGACCGAGATCGAGCAAAAACTCGAGGAGCTGCAGGAGCGCGAGTCGCGCCTGGCGGGGCTTGAGGCCGGGGGCAAACCGATGGCAAAACCTGCCGCGGCGCCAAAGGTGTTCGATGAGTTTAACGAATAATGCCGCGCGGCTTGCCTCTGCACTTGCATGAGCCTGGAAAATCAGCGCAACTGAAGAAACATGTTCCATTTGATGCGGTCTCGCCCTTTCTCAAAACACATGAAGAGAACCTGCTTGTTTGCTTTCGCCCTATTGGGAGCCCTTGGTCACGCGCGCGCCGAAGAGCGCAAGTCAGAGCCGGTCCCCCCGGAAAATCTTTATTTCGAGACGGATGAGTTTATCAGGAACCCGAAATACACGGTTTCGGTTGGTGTGCGGCGACTCTCGGGCGTGAAGACTTCGATGTCCGGTAGCGGCACCATCAAACAGTCGGGGGTGAAGTTCGACCCGACCATCGACACCTCGGATCCGACCCTCTGCGATCCGCGCCGCGTGTACAATGACGGCGCCGTGGGAATCGATACCCGCTGGGACTATCGTTACGACAGCAACGGCGCTCCGGTCTTTGCGATGAATGGCGGTGTTGCCGCCAATCCGAAAGCCACTCCGGAAAATGGCTACATTCCCGCGGATGGGAAAACCAACAATTGGTCGACGACCTACGCGAGCCAGCTGACCGCCGATGGCAAAATCGCGATGCACGCGTACGAGGCCAAGACTCTCGATAACGGCCCTGGCGTCGGCCAGACCGCGGCCACCGATGGTATGGAGGTGGTTATCTCCCACGACATGAGCCCACGCGAAAAACGCTTCTCGTGGACTCTGATGACCGGCATGAGCCTCAACGATATTCGCTCCAAACTGACTGCGAATGTCACCTCGGACGTGACGACTTATACGGATCTGTATACCGTCACGCCGAAACAGTACCCCACCAGCGATGCTGATCGGACGGTGACTTCGCCCTACACCGGTGGTGAAACGGTGCGTGTGGTGCTCCGGAGCCGCGATGGCGCAATCGTTTATCAGGTCGATTCCAACGGCAATTCGACCGGCACGCCCACTTACGTGTATGTGGATAACAGCCACCTGCTTCAGCTTGATCCGAGCCGAACTGTGACGGTGGATGCAGGCAACATCACGAATGTCATCAACTCCTATAAGCTGCATGGTGCGTTCTACTCCCTGCGCATGGGCCCGACGGTCTCGCTGGCTATCACTGAGCGGCTGCGCGTCGTCATGAGTGCCGGCTTTGCCTTGGCCTATTCCGGCTCCACCTACACGGTTCGTTCCGATTTCATCCCCCCATCCGAGGATGCCACTCCGTTTACGGTCGTCGAAGAGGGGACCGACAAACATTTCCTCCCGGGCTTTTATGTCGATGCCAACATGGAGTACTGGCTGACCGAGAACACCGGTTTGTATGCCGGCGGCGTTTATCAGAACAACGGTACCTATACCCAGCGCATCGACTCCGAGACGGCCGACTACGCCACCCGCGTCGATCTCAGCTCGATGACCGGTTTCCGCGCCGGTATGAACTACCGCTTCTAATTTTGTTTTTCGGCCGGTCGCGGGGATGCCCCACGACCGGCTTTTTTGTGGGCAGCTGCCGCGCCTGCCTCTTTCGGGTTTTCCGTTGCCTGGGCGAGGAAAACGCCTCTTTTGGCAGGCGTGAAATTGCATGTTTTGCCTAGCGGGCCACTTCAGACGATTGGCTATCTGCTCACCTCCTCGGAGCACCGCGAAGCGGTGCTGATCGACGCGCCGGAGGGTATTCTGCGCAAAGTCGAGCCGATCCTCTCCGCTGAAAAATGCCGGCTTTCCGAGCTGTGGATCACCCACGGACATTGGGACCACACGCAGCATGCCGCCTTGGTGGCGCGAACAACTGGCGCAAAAATCCGGGCCCATGTGGATGATCAGCGCATGATCGAGACACCGGAAATCATGCGCCGCTATCTGGGCGACGACATTCAGTTGGAACCGGCCCACGTCGATGCCTGGGTGACGCATGGGGAGCGTTTCCAAATCCTCGGTTTTGACGTCGAGGTCCGCCATGTGCCTGGGCACTGCCCCGGCAGCGTCTTGTATTATTTCCCCCAGGCTCAGGCCGCCTTTGTCGGCGATGTACTCTTCAATCACAGCGTGGGCCGCACGGATCTTCCGGGTGGCAAGTTCGAGGTGCTTGAACACTCGATCCGTAGCCAGGTTTACACGCTCCCCGAGTCGACCGCGGTATATCCGGGGCATGGCCCGTCCACGACGGTGTTGGACGAAAAGTTGGAGAACCCCTATGTCCGCGCCTGATCAGGTGGAGCATGAGCGCTTCATGCGCCGTGCCATCGAGCTCGCCCGTCAAGGATGGGGCCTGACTCATCCCAACCCGATGGTCGGGGCCTTGATCGTTGAGTCCGGGCAGATCGTCGCCGAAGGCTTTCATGCTCAGGATGGCGGTCCGCATGCCGAGCGTGTGGCCCTCGCTGCTCTCGGACGGGCGCCCAAACCAGGGGCCGTGTTGTATGTCACGTTGGAGCCATGCAGCACCGCGGGGCGCACCGGTGCTTGCTGCGAGGCGATTCGTCTCGCGGGCCTGAAACGTGTGGTCGTCGGCGCCACCGATCCCAACCCCGATCATGCCGGGCGCGGCTTTGCGCTCTTGAGGGACTCAGGCATCGAGGTGATCGAGGGCGTATTGGCCAGGGAATGCGCCGATCTCAATCTTCTCTTCAACCACTGGATCGTGCACCGCTCGCCTCTGATGGCGGCCAAGGTCGGCGCGACACTGGATGGCAAGATTGCCTGCCGTACAGGCCATTCGCAATGGATCACCAACGAGCTTGCGCGCGCCGATGTGCATCGCTGGCGACGTCTATTCCCGGCGATCGCTGTCGGCGCCGGGACCATCCTCAAGGACGATCCACGCCTGACCGTGCGCCTGCCCGGAGCTGAAACTTGGAGCCCCCTACGATTTGTTTTCGATGGACGGCTGCGCACGGTGACCGACCGCCATTTGCCCCATGTTTACACCGACGAGTTTCACGACAGGACCATCGTCGTGACGACGCCCCACGGCGGCCTCGGCTATGTGCGTAAACTACGCGAATACGGAGTGCAGGTCTGGGTGATCGACTCTCCGAATCAGCGGGTGCCCTTTGCCGCGTTTCGAGATCGCTGCGCGCAGGAGCGGATCACCGGCGTGTACTTTGAAGGTGGCATGCAGCTCTTGAGCGAGCTCGTGCAGGAGCGCCAGCTCGACTATCTTTTCATGTACCGCGCGCCGATGCTTCTGGCCGACGAGAAGGCCAAGACGATGTTTACCGGCCTGCGCACCGAGCACCTCGACCAAGCCATCCGGCTCGCCGATGTGCGCCACGAGATATTCGGAGACGATGCCCTCATGCGCGGCCCCGTCGTCTATCCGCCAAAGCTGTATGTCGATGAAGCTGTATTTAGCATCGGGTAACGCACACAAGGCTCAGGAATTTCAGTCGCTGGCCGACGCCTCCGGCCTGCCGTTACAGGTGTTTTCCGCGCGGGCGGCAGGGGGCATGCCGCCTGTCGTCGAAGACACCGGTTCTTTCGAGGGCAATGCGCGCAAAAAAGCACTCGCCCTGCGCCAGCGGCTGCCCGCCGACGGCTGGGCTCTCGCTGACGATAGCGGCTTGTGTGTCGATGCACTTGATGGCGCGCCAGGCGTGGAATCTGCATACTATGCAGGTGCCGCGGGCGACAGCGTGGCCAACCTCGCCAAACTTGTCGCAACGATGCGCGATATCCCGGCGGCCAGGCGGGCCGCACATTTCCGGTGTGTGCTGCTGCTCGTCGGTCCCGACGGCGAGGCCCACACCTTTGACGGGCGCTGCAATGGTCGTTTGCTGGAGAGTCCGCGCGGTGGCCACGGGTTTGGCTACGATCCGCTCTTTGCGCCGGACGGATACGCGGAGAGTTTTGCCGAGTTGGGCGAATCTGTGAAAAACAGGCTGAGTCATCGCGGTCGCGCCTGGGCTGCGCTCGTGGCGTGGGCTCGCACGCGCATGAGTGCGGGGGCGTGAATGTGCGCAGGCGCGCGAAAGGCGTTGCGCTACTCGGAGGGAGTTTTTCCACTGGGACCATGTCCCAGCCTCAATCCTTTGTCGTGATTATTGCCGGTGGGCGAGGCGAGCGGTTCTGGCCCCAGAGCCGCATCGCCCGGCCGAAGCATCTGCTGCCGATCGTCGGCCGCAAGCCGCTCCTCGCGCAGACGCTTGAGCGCATCCGCACGGTGGTGCCTCCGGCCAATACGTTTGTCATCACGAGCGGTGCGCAGGAAAAGGCCGTGCGCGCCATCTGCCAGACGCTCCCGCGAAAGAACATCGTGGTCGAGCCGGTCGGACGGGATACGGCTCCCGCGGTCGCGCTGGGCGCAGCGCTGGTGGGCCAGAGGGATCCGAATGGCATTTTTGCGGTTCTGCCTGCCGACCATGTGATCGACAACGTCGCTGCCTACCGCCGCGATTTGAAGGCCGCGTTTGCCGCCGCCCGCGCTGCGGGTGTGATGGTGACCATCGGCCTCAAGCCGAGCGAACCGGCCACCGGGTACGGCTACATCCGGGTCGGGACCAAGTGGCAGACTTTTGACCGCCGGTCATTCTTCTACGCGCGCCGTTTCGTCGAAAAACCGAATCTCGCGACGGCGCAGCGTTACCTGGACTCCGGCGAGTACCTGTGGAACGCCGGCATGTTCGTCTGGAGCGTCCCGGTCGTGGAGTCGGCGTTGCG